>CANQAR010000057.1 GCA_947588845.1 uncultured Lachnospiraceae bacterium | reverse complement strand
CCGGTACCGGATGTTCCACCGTCTCCGTCTGGATGTACCCGTTTCCAAAGTCCACGTACGCTGTGTTCACAACCTTCTTCCCCGGATTCGTCAGCGCCTTTTCGTTTACCGTCGCAACAAAGGTCACTTCACCTTTCTTGTGCGCCGAAACATTTTCCAGCGTCCAGTTGATCGTGCCGCCGCTGCCTGCCGGACCCGCCGTCCACACACCGTCGTCGCTGATCTTATCTTTCCTGACCGTCAGGCCCGGATCCAGCGTATCCCTGATCTTGATGGCCGCAGGTACATCCTTCGTATTCTCGTACGTAATCGTGTACAGAATATCCTGTCCCACAGCCACCTGCGTTCCGGATACCGGATCTGATGTCTTGTGCGGCACCGGATTCTCCACAGTTTCCGTCGTCACCTCCGGATTGTTGCCAATCTGAACCTTCGCCGTATTCTCAACACTGCTGCCGGCATCCTTATTGACCCTTACCTTCAGCGTAACAAACGCAATAGGTGTATTCGCCGGTACATCCGATATCGTCCAGATCACTGTACGGCTGGTTCCCTCGTAAACACCGCCGTCCGAAGCATACACAAAATCCACTCCCGGATCCAGCTTATCTGTTATCGTTACTTTAGCCGGATTCTCAGAATCAGGATTATTATAGCTGATCTGATAAGTAATCTCCTGGCCAATCCTGACCCCTTCATCGTCGCCCGGATCCAGCTCGTTCTTATTCGGCACCAGCAGATCATTGTAGAACACTGCTTCAGCTGTCTTATCATAGACAATGCTTCCTGTGTCGCCAGTCACCTGTGTCGTGTAGCCGTCCTTCCCTGCCTCTTCCTCTGTAACCGTGTAGGCAGTACCTTCGGGCAGACCTGTCGCTATCCTGGACTCGCCGTCCTTCAGCGTGAACTCGGCAACGCCATCTTTGAACGTCATACTGGTATCGCCTTCGCCATATGTGCCGTTGATCGTCGTATCATCAAGCTCCACACGGAAATGCCAGTCTTTGTTCTTATCGCCCTGCCCTTTTCCGCCTTTGCCTGCAAGCGCATCCACCTTCTTGGTGACTTTCAGGCTGCCCGGCAGCGGATTGGCGATGGTCTCCGTCTGAACCTTTGGAGTGTTGCCAAACTGGACAAACGCTGTATTCTCCACCTTCTCCACGGCATTCCTGTTGACTTTCACCTTCAGGACTACATATTTGCCAGTCGTTCCGGCAGGCACATCATTCAGCGTCCATGTCACCGTACGGGTAAACTCATTATAATCACCGCCCGCCGTCGCATAATCTGCGGCAGGAGCTTCCACAAAATCGAGACCTTTTTCCAGCGTATCTGTGATAATGATCTTCATCGGTTCGGAGCTGAGGTTCTCATAACTGATATGGTAGGTAATTTCCCTGCCAACCTCAACACTCTTATCCGCGCCCGGATCCTCCTCGGTCTTGTGAGGCTTAAGTTCAATATTTTTAAACTCCGCCGTGGCGACAGCATCTTTTTCAGCCGTGATCGTGCCGGACTCGCCGGTCATCTCTGTGAAGTAGCCGTCTTTGTCTGCTTCCTTTTCTGTGACCGTGTAAGCCGCCCCGTTGGGAAGCCCGGCCGCTTCTGCGGATTCGTTGTGTTTCAATGTAAACTCAGCAACACCACCTTTAAACGTCATACCGCCGTATTTACCGTCTTCAACAGGTTTCCCGCCGTCCTTCACCGTGACTGTAAAATGGAATTCTTTTTCGGCATCCACCTCCTCGCCGGATGCAGGAATTACTGTCTTTTTAACGATCAGGCCTCCCACTACCGGATTCGTCACGGTATCCGTCTCCACTGTTGAAGAATTGTCATACTCAACAACCGCTTTATTATCCACTATCTTCAAAGCCTTATTGTTGACCTTCACCGTCAGTTCCACAAACAGCGGTTCAACTGTCTCGGCAGGCACATTCTCCAGGGTCCATGTCACCGTATGGGAAGTCCCGTCATATACACCGGCTGGAGATTCGTAACGTGCGTCCGTCCCCGCAGGAGCGCTCACAAAGTCTACGCCCGGATCCAGCGGGTCGGTGATGACTATCTTCGCCGGAGCAATGCCTGGATTATCGTAGCTGATCAGATAAGTGATCTCATCGCCAACCTGAACATCCTTGTCCGGACCTGGAACCGTCTCAGTCTTATCCGGTATGTCTCTGTTGTTTTCAAATACCGCCTTCGCCGTATCATCAACAGGAATTGTGCCGGTATATCCTGTCTTGCCTGTCTTATAGCCATATTTTCCTTCGTCTGTCTCCGTGACCGTATAAGTGAGGCCTGCAGGCAGATTTTCGGCCATTTTGGACTCACCACTCTTCAGCGTAAACGTAGCGACTCCGTTTGTGAAAGTCATATCGCCGTATGTCCCGGTAATCTCTGACTGTGTTTCGCCGTCAGTCAGTGTAACGGTAAATTCCCATTCCTTTTCCAGTTCACCGGCATTACCCGTCACAGTTTTGGTAACTGTCAGACCGCCGGTCTTGAGCGGGTTCTCAACCGGTTTCGTCTCCACGGTATATTTGTTGTCGTAATCGACCTCTGCCTTATTCTCAACCTGCTTTACAGCATCGCTGTTGACCCTGACATGCAGTTCCACATATCTGCCCGTTGTATTGGCAGGCACATCTGTCAACGCCCAGATAACGGTCTTTCCGTCAGCAGAAGGAGTTCCCTCAGGGGATTTGTAAGTGTCGCCATCGCTGCCGGATATCTCAGGAGCGCTCACAAAGTCAAGGCCCTTATCCAGCACATCCGTGATGGTGATATCTATCGGTTCGCTGTCGACGTTCTCATAGCTGATCCGATAAACAATCTCATCCCCGACTTTCACTTTCTCGCCAGCGCCCGGAGTGACTTCAGTCTTCTCGGACGTAGATTTGCTGTTCGTGAAATCTGCTCTGGCTCCTTCGACGACCGTACCCGTATCTCCGGTCTTGTTCACTATGTGGCCATCTTCGGTCACTCTGTCTCCCTTTTCTTCATCCTCGGTCACAGTATATCTGATACCTCCGGGGAGACCTGTCGCTGTCTTATACTCGCCGTCTTTCAGCGTAAAGTGTGCGACACCTCCTTCAAAAGTCATACTGGTACCGTCTGCACCATATGTTCCATTGATCGATGTGTCCGTCTCCCCGGCATTGTTCTGCAGGGTAACGGTAAAGTTCCAGCCTTTAGTCCTGTCGCCCGCACTGCCCGTCACAGCCTTGGTAACTGTCAAATCGCCAACCACAGGATTCTCAATCGGATTCGTCTCCACGGTATATCTGTTGTCGTAATTGACTTCCGCCTTATTCTCGACCTTCTTTACAGCGTCGCTGTTGACCCTGACATGCAGTTCCACATATCTGCCCGTCGTATTTGCAGGCACGCCCGTCAGCGTCCAGGTCACAGTCTTCCCGTCCTCGCCTGAAAGCACTCCCTCAGGAGACTTATAAATGTCACCATCGCTGCCGGATATCTCAGGAGCTTTCAAGAAAGTAAGCCCTTTCTCCAGCACATCCGTGATGGTGATATCTATCGGTTCGGTACCAGCGTTCTCGTAGCTGATCTGATAAACGATCTCATCTCCGACTTTCACATTCTCGCCAGCGCCCGGATCGCTCTCCGTCTTCCCGGACGTAGATTTGGTGTTTGTGAACTTAGCCTCGGCTGTATCGTCCGCAGGGATCTTACCTGTCTCGCCGTCACTAAACGTCATATAACCATCTGTATTCGCCTCTGCCTCAGTTACCGTGTAAGTAACACCCGCAGGCAGACCTGTCGCTGTTCTGGATTCTCCGTCCTTCAGCGTGAAGCTGGCAACACCTTCCTTGAATTCCATACTGGTATCGCCTGCACCGTATGTTCCAGTGATCGATGTATCTGTCGCTCCACTATCATCCTGCAGAGTAACGGTAAAGTTCCATGCCTTGTTTTTGTCGCTCGCGTTACCCGTCACGGTCTTGCTGACTGTCAGGCCGCCGGTTTTGAGTGGGTTCTCGATGGTCTCTGTATCTATGACAGGATTATTACCAAACTGAACCTGCGCCGTGTTTTCAACCTTCGTCGCCGCCGACGCATTGACCTTCACGTTCAGAACCACATGCGGATCCTTACCTTCCGCGTCATCCTTCACAGTATGGGGCTGCACCTTCTCCAGTTTCCAGGTCACAGTACCGGTCTTATAGCTGCCCTCACTGACGACATATCCTCCATACATCCCTCCAGGCGCGCTCACAAAGTCAAGTCCAGCATCCAGAGTATCCGTGATGGTGATATCCATCTCTTTATCCGTAGGATTCTCGTAAGTGATCTTGTAAGTAATCACATCACCGACTTTCACGGACGGATAAGTATTCCCACCTTCAGGTTCCGGAGCTGTGGGGGCACTATTAATCTCAGTCTCGGTCTTATGCGGCTCCGTTTTGCTGTTCGTGAAATCCGCTCTGGCTCCTCCGACAACCGTACCTGTATCTCCGGTCTTGTTCACCGTGTAACCGTCTTCGGTCACTCCATCTTTCGTTTCTCCCTCTTCGGTCACGGTATATTTGATGCCTCCGGGGAGATTTGTCGCTGTCTTGGACTCACCGTCTTTCAGTGTAAAGTGAGCGACACCTTCCTTGAATTCCATACTGGTACCATCTGCACCGTATGTTCCATTGATCGATGTATCTGTCTCTCCACTATCATCCTGCAGGGTAACGGTAAAGTTCCATGCCTTGTTTTTGTCGCCTGCGTTACCCGTCACGGTCTTGCTGACAGTCAGATCGCCAACTACAGGATTCTCAACCGGATTCGTCTCTACGTTATATTTGTGATTGTACTCAACCTCCGCCTTATTCTCGACCTTCTTTACAGCGTCGTTGTTGACCCTGACATGCAGTTCTACATACCTACCTGTCGTATTGGCTGGCACACCCTTCAGCGTCCAGGTCACAGTCTTCCCGTCAGGCACTCCCTCAGGAGACTTGTAAGAATCTTTACTACTGCCAGATACCGCTGGAGCGCTCACAAAATCAAGGCCCTTCTCCAGTACATCCGTAATGATGATATCTATCGGTTCGGTACCAGCGTTCTCATAGCTGATCCGATAAACGATCTCATCCCCGACTTTCACATTCATGTCAGCGCCCGGAGTAAGCTCCGTCTTCTTAGATGTAGATCTGCTGTTTGTGAACTTAGCCTCGGCTGTATCGTCCGCAGGGATCGTACCTTTCGCACCTTCACTGGTTGTCGTATAGTCGTCCTGATTTGCCTCTGACTCCGTCACCTCATAGCCAATGCCTGCCGGCAGACCCGTCGCTGTCTTAGTTTCACCATGCTTCACTACAAGATCCTTGCAGACTCCGTCTGTGAAAGTCATATCGCCGTACGTCCCACCGATACTCTCATCATCCAGAGTAATTGTAAAGTGCCATTCTTTAGTCTTGTCGCCCGCATTGCCCGTCACAGTCTTGGTAACAGCCAGATCGCCAACCACAGGATTCTCAACCGGATTCGTCTCCACTTTATATATGTGATTGTAATCAACCTCTGCCTTATTCTCGACCTTCTTTACAGCGTCGCTGTTGACCATGACATGCAGTTCCACATACCTGCCTGTCGTATTAGCAGGCACACCCGTCAGCGTCCAGGTTACGGTCTTCCCATCAGCAGAAGGTTCTCCCGCAGGAGACTTGTAAGAATCTTTACTACTGCCAGATACCTCGGGAGCGCTCACAAAATCGAGACCCTTCTCCAGTACATCCGTAATGATGATATCTATCGGTTCGGTACCAGCGTTCTCGTAGCTGATCTGATAAACGATCTCATCTCCGACCTTCACATTCCCGCCAGCGCCCGGAGCGCTCTCCGTCTTCTCGGACGTAGATTTGGTGTTTGTGAACTTAGCCTCGGCTGTATTGTCCGCAGGGATCGTACCTGTCTCGCCTTCACTGAACGTCATATAATCCGTATTCGCTTCGGCCTCAGTTACCGTATAAGTAATACCCGCAGGCAGACCTGTCGCCATTCTGGATTCTCCATCCTTCAGTGTGAAGCTGGCAACACCTTCCTTGAATTCCATACTGGTATCGCCTGTACCGTATGTTCCAGTGATCGATGTATCTGTCACCCCGCTGCTATCCTGCAGGGTAACGGTAAAGTTCCAGTCCTTGGTCTTGTCGCCCGCATTGCCAGTCACGGTCTTGCTGACTTTCAGGCCGCCAACCTTGACCGGGTTCTTAATAGTTTCTGTACCTTTCTCCCACCCGTTGCTGTACTCCACGTGCGCCGTGTTTGCAACCTCACCCGGCGTTACCGCACTTTCATTGACTTTCACCTTCAGCTCTACCGTTTTCGCATTTCCATTCGCCTCGGTGCTCTGGGCCGGCACATTCTTAAGCGTCCAGGTCACCGTATCCTCTGCAAATTTAATTTGATTTCCGCTGCTGTCGCTGACCGGTGAACTGCTGTCCGCTTGCAAAGTCAGGCCTTCCATAGAAGCGCTGACGAATGTAAGTCCGCTGTCCAGTTTATCCGTGATTGTAATGTCCATCGCCTCATCTGTCGGATTCTCGCAGGTAATGTTGTAAGTGATCTCCTGGCCTACTCCGACAGTCTTGCCCGCACCTGGTGTCGGCTCTGTCTTGTGCGGCTCTGTTTTGGTGTTCGTGAACTCCGCCTTGGCTATATCTTTCTCAGGAACCGTACCTTCTTCTCCGGACTTAGTCGTCGTATAACCACCCTGACCCTCTTCACTTTCTGTCACCGTATACTTAAGCCCCGCAGGCAGACCTGTCGCCGTCCTGGATTCCCCGTCCTTCAGTTTGAATTCAGCGATGCCACCTTTGAATTCCATGCCTGTCCCGCTCTCGCCGAAAAAGCCATTGATTGATGTATCTGTCGCCCCGCTGCTATCCTGCAGGGTAACGGTAAAGTTCCAGTCCTTAGTCTTGTCGCCCGCGTTACCCGTCACAATTTTGCTGACTTTCAGATCGCCAACTGCTTTATGGTTTTCAAACGTTACGGTTACTGGATCGCCACCACCTTTTTTACCATCAATAGTACCCTCGGCATTAGAAGATGTGGTGACATAACCGTCTTGATTTGCCTCCTGTTCTGTTACGGTATAACCTGTTGCACCTCCATTCTCAATATTACTATATATATTCTTTATTTCTATTTTCTGGCCACCTTTCAGTACCACATTTGCTTCACCAGAATTATCAAAACTTACCTCCGTTTCCACTGTATCGCCCGATTTATCAGTAAAAGTTCCTGGATAAATCTGGGGATAAGGCTTAGGTTCATTAGTATTCGTTGTCGAAAGCTGCACAGTAAAATGAAATTCTTTATCCGGCTCTGAAGCATTTCCAGTAACTTCCTTCTCGATAACCAGATTGCCGCAGGACATTTCTTTCACATCCAGGTTATTCACAAATGTCGCTTCGGCTTTTTCAGCTTCACTGATCGTACCGCTATCATTAGTTTTGCTTGTGCTATAACCATCTTTATTTTCTTCTGACTCTGTCACGGTATAGGTAATACCTTCAGGCAGACCTGTCGCCGTCTTGGACTGCCCATCCTTCAGCGTGAAATTAGCAACGCCATTCACGAAAGACATCCCATCACTGCCATAGGTTCCATTGATCGACTTGTCATCCAGGGTAACTGTAAAGTTCCAGTCTTTAGTCTTACTTCCAGTTCCTGTTACACTCTTGCTGACTGTCAGATCGCCAGTTCCCCTCTTATTTGTAAATTCCGCCACAGCTGTATTGTTCTCAGGAATCGTACCTTTTTCTCTAGACTTAGTCGTCGTATAACCACCCTGGTCTGCTTCCGTTTCCACGACTGTATAGCTGATACCCGCAGGCAGATTTTTGGCGGTCCTGGACTGGCCATCCTTCAGCGTGAATTCAGCAACGCCATTTTTGAATTCCATACCTGTCCCGCTCTCGCCGAAAAAGCCGTTGATTGATGTATCTGTCGCCCCGCTGCTATCCTGCAGAGTAACGGTAAAGTTCCAATCCTTAGTCTTGTCGCCCGCGTTACCCGTCACGGTCTTACTGACAGTCAGATCGCCAACCTTGACCGGGTTCTTAATAGTTTCTGTGTCTTTCGACCACCCGTTGCCATAATCCACGTGCGCCGTGTTTTCAACCTTGCCCGGCGTTACCGCATTTTCATTGACTTTGACCTTCAGCTCTACCGTTTTCGCATTTTTATTCGCCTCGGTGCTCTGGGCCGGCACATTCTTAAGCGTCCAGGTCACCTTACCTTCTGCAAATTTAATTTGATTTCCGCTGCTGTCGCTGACCGGTGAACTGCTGTCCGCTTGCAGAGTCAGGCCTTCCATAGAAGCGCTGACGAATGTAAGTCCGCTGTCCAGTTTATCCGTGATCGTAATGTCCATCGCCGCGTCTGTCGGATTCTCGCAGGTAATGTTGTAAGTAATCTCCTGGCCTACCCCGACAACCTTGTTTTCACCGGGCGTTGGCTCTGTCTTGTGCGGCTCTGTTTTGGTGTTTTCGCATGTGATGGTTACTTCAGGTATTCCAGTAGTAGATGGTTCACTCCATTTAATCGTCCCCTTAATTATCCCGTTATCTGAAATAGTACCTGAATTATTCGACACTGACAAATGTTTAGTATACTCATTGTCTTCATCAATCTCTGTTACGGTATACTTTGTTTCGTAGTCTGTCGTATCTTTTTCCCCAGTGCTACTAGTTCCTCCTTTTTTAATGGGTACTACTACTACTTCATCTTTTTCAGCTGTTACTGTCACAGGTATACTGCCATTGTTCCATTTTGTTGTATGGCCGTTGCCATCACTCAACTCCCCAGTATAATTCTCGTACTCTTCCGGGGCTGTCAGTTGCACAGTAAAATTAAATTCTTTATCGTCGGCCACAGCATTCCCCTTAACCTTCTTATGGATAATCAGGTTACCGCAGGACATTCCTTCCAACGTGTTCGTGAATGCTACCACGGCTTCGCCTCCGTCAGTGATTGTACCAGTATTGCCGCCGCTTACGGTTGTCGTATAACCATTTTTACCGTCCGCTTCCTCCTTCACTGTGTAAGTGATTCCGGCAGGCAGTCCCGTCGCTGTTTTAGACTGATCATGTTTCAGCGTAAATTCGGCAACTCCGTTTGCAAACTTCATATCTCCATACGTTTCGTTGATACTCTTATCACTCAGTTCAACTGTAAAGGTCCATTCTTTGCTCGTGTTTCCGTGCGGTACTTCTTTTTTTACTGTCAGATTACCGATACGCTTATCGTTCGTAAACGCTGCATTAGCTGTATCGCCCTCAGTGATCGGCCCTGTCTCATCTACACTTGTCGTCTTATAGCCGTCCGCATTCGCCTCTGCCTCCGTCACCGTATAAGTAATTCCCGCGGGCAGTCCCGTCGCTGTCTTAGAGTCTCCATGCTTCAACGTAAAATGTGCAGATCCATTTTCGAAATCCATGTCTCCGTACTTTTCACTAATCGTATTTGCATCTTTAGGAGGATTACCATACGTTCCACTCAGGGTAACTGTAAAGTTCCAGGGCTTACTCGTGTCTCCGACACCTGTCACCTTCTTGCTCACTATCAGATTACCGGTACGTTTTTCGTTCGTAAAACTAACTGTGGCTGTACCTTTCTCAGGAATCTTGCTATCCTCCCTATCATTTTCACTGGTCGTCGTATAGCCATCCGCACCCGCTTCTGCCTCCGTCACCGTATAGGTAATTCCTGCGGGCAGTCCTGTCGCTGTCTTAGACTGACCATGCTGCAGCTGAAAATTAGCTGTTCCTTTCTCGAAAGTCATTTCGCCGTACAGCCCAGTAATATTTTCTGCCTGTACAGCCGATCCACCTAACGTTCCGCTTCCTGTCAACTTAACTGTAAAGTTCCAGACTTTATCCTTAGCTCCCGCGTTTCCGGTCACAGTCTTTTTGACTATCAAGTTGCCGGACATTATTTCATTCGTGAATGTTGCCTCAGCCTTACCGCCCTCGGTGATTGTTCCGCTATCCCCTGTCTTGGTCGTCGTATAGCCATCCGCACCCGCTTCTGCCTCCGTCACCGTATAGGTAATTCCTGCGGGCAGTCCCGTCGCTGTCTTAGATTTCCCATTTTTCAGCGTAAATTTGGCAACTCCTCCTGAGAAATCCATATCTCCGTACTTTCCACTAATCGTATTTGCATCTTTAGAAGGCTCACCAAACGTTCCAGTCAGGGCAACTGTAAAGTTCCAGTCCTTGTTCGTGTTTCCAAACGGCACTTTTTTGGTCACCGTCAGATCACCGGTACATTTTTTGTTCGTAAAACTAACTGTGGCTGTACCTTTCGTAGGGATTTTGTTATCCACCCCATTATCTTCACTGGTCGTCGTATAGCCATCCTCACCTGCTTCTGCCTCCGTTACCTCATAAGTAATTCCTGCGGGCAGTCCTGTCGCTGTCTTGGTTTCATTATCCTTCAGTGTGAATGTAGCTTTTCCATCCACGAAATCCATTTCGCCGTACAGCCCGTCAATATTTTCTGCCTGTACAGTCAAGTTACCTAACGTTCCGCTATTTCCCAACGTAACCGTAAAGTTCCAGTCTTTATCCTTTTTTCCCGCGTTTCCGGCCACAGTCTTTTTGACTGTTAAGTTGCCGGACGTCATTTCATTCGTGAACGTTGCTAAAGCTTCACCGCCATCGGTGATCTCTCCGCTATCCCCTGTCGCGGTCGTCGTATAGTCGCCTGCATTTGTTTCCGCCACCGTATAGGTAATTCCTACGGGCAGTCCTGTCGCTGTCTTAGACTGATTATGCTTCAGCTTAATTCCGGCAACCCCGTTTGTAAACGTCATATCACCGTATGTACCGTTGATTGTTGTATCACTCAGGGTAACTGTAAACTCCCAGTCCTTGTCCGTGTCTTCCCTCTTTCCAAACGACACAGTCTTACTCACCGTCAGATTGCCACTCAATGATACAATACTAGGGCTACCGCCCCCAGAAAGAAGCCGATAATTCCTCACCATCGCCGGCCCCATCACCGAAAAGGAGCTGACATCAAAAGTAAACCCCGACCCTGACGCTGCGCTCGGAGTTATCTTCTCCACGGTTCCATCGTCGCGGATATGCAGGATAAATTTCTCCGAAGTCTCCACCGTCTCTTCTGTGTCCGGATTTTCCTCAGGAGCCTTGATCATGGAAAATGTGCTTATAGTATTAACCTCGGAGCTGCCCGCGTACACATCGGCGAACGGGTCGCTGGCAAACTTCATGCTCACTTCTACAGAGCCTTTCTTCGGCTCGTATCTGGTATTATCATCACCCAGGAAGTACACATCGTAAGGAATGTAATACAGAACCTGATTATCCGCGAGGTTCAGCCGCTTTCTGGCTTTTTCCACAGCTTCGTCATAAGCGTCGCTGCCTTCTTCCAGCTTATCGGCATGGAGTTTGGCGTCATCAGGGATGCCGCTTCCGGCTTTCACCTTTGCGGTAACCGTCACACCTCCGGCGGCTGTGCAGTTAAAGCTGAATTTCTCCTTGACAATCACCATGCCGGACTGTTCTGCTTCCGGCTGCGTGGTTTCCTTCTCTGCCGGCGCTGTTTCCGACTCTTTCTGAGGTTCCGTCTGCCCGGCCTCTCCCTGACTTTCCGGTTCCTCTGTCTCCGTTTCCGTCTTGCTTTCCGGTTCCGTCATCTCCGTCTGAGACTCACCTTCTGTTTCCGCAGCCTCGGTCACCTTCTGGCTTTCTGACTCTGCGGTCTCCGGTTCCGACTGTTTCTCTGTCTCATTCCCAGGTTCCGCGGTCTCCGCCTGCTGCGGCTCACTTTCCAGCTCCCCAGCCTCAGTCTCTGACTGTTTTTCCGCCTCTGATCCATCTTCTGGTTCCGCGGCTTCAGTCTCTGACTGTTTCTCTGTCTCTGACCCACTCTCCGGTTCCGCAGCCCCAGTCTGCACCTGGTCTTCCAGCCCCGCGGCCTCCGTTTGCGGCTGCCCTTCCGCTTCTGTGGCCTCTGTCTGCGGCTGGTCTTCCGGCCCTGCGGCCTCCGTTTGCGTCTGACCTTCCGCTTCTGTGGTCTCTGTCTGCGGCTGGCCTTCCGCTTCTGTGGCCTCCGTCTGCGCCTGACCTTCCGGCTCGGCGGCCTCCGTCTGCGGCTGGCCTTCCGCTTCCGCAATTTTCGCTCCTGAATCTCCATTCAGTTCTGTTGTCTCTATTTTCACGCCTTCTGTTCCTTTTTCCTGCTCTACCGCTTCTGTTTCAGAAGAATCAGATGCCGTAAGCGGAGTCGGAAAAATACTGAATGCCATCACAAGCGCCATGAATATCGCAAGTGCACGGCGCCTTTGTAATCTGTCCCTGTTCAAAAAAATACACCTCCCTGTTTTTTATTGCTCAGCTTTATTATAGGGAACGACAAAACGATTTTCGTTTTGCTCGTTCCTGCGCCGAATTTGTGCCGCTCAGGCGGCATTTTTCCGCTTCAAATTCGTGCGCATCTCCACTCCGTGATTCTAGGGGAAATCTGCTGTAAGAAAAGCTTTGACTTCCTCCCCTCCGAAAGGTTTTCCCATATCTTTACAGATACAGCGCAGAAGATCCATCTCGCTTTGAAATTTCCTCATGGAAGTTCTCTCAGGATCCATCAGGATCCCCTGCCAGCCGCTCTGTCTGCGGCTCTGTACAACGATATTATAGGTCTGATATTTTCCCCGCTGCTTTCCCATTTCCTTATCGTCCAGCAGCCGCTCCGACATGCGGACTGTCTCCCTCAGCCTTGTCGGTCTGCTGAAAAAAGTGCGCCTCTTCTGGGATGCCTGCGGATATCCGACCTGTTCAAATATGTCGTCCATCCGCAGAAGAAGTTCACCGCATCCGGAAAACAGCAGCGGAGCAAGCGTCAGTTTGCTGTACGCCCTGCCCGACAGATCATCCCCGTACCCGTCGATGCAGAGTCTTATCATATTCATTGGAAAAACTGCAGCACTGCTCATCTCTTCGTCATCTCCCGTCATTGAAGTGAAAGACTTTTTAGCTCATATTGAAGCTCAAGCTCCGCTTTTCTTTTTCTCTCATTTTGCCTCTGCCGGTCAGTCTCCTGCCGAGCCCTGCTGTCCCCGGCGCTGATCGCCGAATCCATAAGATGCAGCATTTCCATCACATTTCTGAATGATATCCTTTTATTTCCCTGAATCCAGTGGATCTGGCCCTGCCAGGTATTTTTCTGATGAGCAATCACATCCACGACAAATATCTGCCTTTCTCCTCTTTTCATATCTTTCTCTGCACTCATAAAATCCTCCCCGTATCTTTCCTGTTTTGTATGGTTTTTCTTCTCTTTCAGGCTGCAAACTGTCTTATTGTTTCATTTTCTTATTTCCTCTCAAAAATGTTTTGTATAACCGGGCTATCTTATTACCCGACTAAATTTATTATTATTGATTATAACAGCTATTGCTGTTTTTTTCAATCGCTTTTGCTGTAAACGAGAAAAGATTCTTTTGCTATGATAAAACTGTCGAGCAGATACATCAGAGCAAATATTTTAGACGATAACATCAGGGAGGTGCTTTCATTGGATATTGGTAAAAGAATTGCCTATTTTCGTACTGCCAAAGATTATTCTGTCAACCGTCTTGCCGATTACGCCGGTATTTCTCAGACTCACCTTCGGGATGTAGAGTCCGGGGCAAAGAAACCATCTGTAGAAATTGTTTCTTCCATATGTGAAGCTTTGGGGATCTCTCTCTCCGAATTCTTTGATGATGGAACGCAGAAAAAACTGCAGAGCGACCCCCTGTTTGCATGGATTTACAAGTTATCTCCGGAACAGCGGCAGGCATTATATAATTTCGTCTCTACATTAAATTGAAGTAAGCGATACCCGCTCCTGCCATTTAATCTGTCTATCTGTTCTCCTGTGTTTCTCCGGCAGTTTCTTCTATTAAAAAGGCTGCCTTTTCCAGGGCTGTCTCCATGATTATAAATATGGAAGGAAAAATATCTTTCGTTCCGGGACTTTCCAGAAGAATACACAGATCTCTTAATCCGTTCAGAATCTGGTAAATTCTTTCCATCCGATCTTTATCTTGTCTATTCATCTCTTTTATCTCCTTCTTTCATTTGATTCAAATTTACTATGGCGAAATACTTGTCGGGTACCCTTATCATCTCTTTTTATCTCACAGAATGCAATTTACTATGGCGCAAAAAAAGACGGAGCCTAATCTCGCTCCGTCCCGTATACGGTATACCCGTTTCTTCCATTTTCCTTTGTCCGATACAATGCCTTGTCCGCCCGCCTGTACAGCTCCCGGTAGCTTTTTCCGTTCTCTGGTGCGCACGCGATGCCGATACTGAGTGTAATCCGGCACTTCCTCGCGTCCGGAATCCTGATCTGCGCCGCCTCCTCGCAGAGACAGCGGGCACGCTTCTTTACAATATCCAGATCCCTCACGTTCTTCATCAGGACGACGAACTCGTCTCCGCCAATCCGTCCGATAATATCCAAATCCCGGAACTCCTCATGCAGCAGACGGCCAATCCCGCGGAGCGCCTCGTCTCCGACGACATGCCCATACTTGTCGTTGACTGATTTGAAATCATCAACATCCATCATGATAAACGCCTGCAGCATATCCGGAGGCGCTACTTCCAGCCACTCGCTGATCTCTGTCTCTGTCTGTTTTTTATTGCAGGTACCCGTCAGACCATCTGTCCGCGCCGAGGCAAGCAGCTCTTTCTGTCTCCTGACATTCTCCCACCAGACAAACGCGAACAGGACAACGATGCCCAGAAACAGCACAACCGACAGAACCACCTCATAGAACCGGATAAAGCCGTACGCTTCCTCCGCTTTCCGGACGGGAACAATATAGCAGAACTTCCAGTCACTCAGCCCGAGCGACGCATAGACCATATAACGGACCTCTCCGTCATCCTTTACTTTTACGTAGCCACTCTTCCTGTTTTTAAAATCTTCTCTGACATCCTCAATCTGACTGTCGTCATAGAGCCAGAGCTTCTCATAATATTCCAGAAAATTCTCATCCGGCCCAAGCCCTTTATAATTCTTGTTGTCCTCCTGATAGACAATACTCCCGTCCTCTTTTACAATGACAGAAAAACCTTCGCCGTCATACGCCGTCTGGAAAAGAACCTGCTTCAGCGCGTCCACACTGAACGCTCCTCCGAGCACTCCGGTAATCTCCCCGTCTGATCGGATTGGAACTCCAAGCACAATCCTTGTCTCTCCGTCGAGCGGACTGACGACAGGATCGCTTAGAGTACGTTTCCCCTCGATCGCTTTCTGAAAATACTCCTTGTCCGCGGCGGACCCGGGTTCCCCGTTGTCATAAGTGCCCTCTCCGTCCTTGTCATAGACAATGATATACTCAAGATTGCATTTGTTCTTCAGATCCCCCATAAGCCGGAGGCTGTCATCCGTGACCAGTTCCTCCTGCTGCCCGATATAATCGGCAAGACCCTCAAGATAGCCATACTGCAGATTGATAATCAGTTCAAAATGATAGCCTTGACGCTCCACATTCTTCATGATCTCACGTGTGACATTCTTTTCCGCCCTTCTCTGTACACAGTAAAAAAAGATCAGAATACTGACAACCATGAACACAAGAAAGGTCACCAGAGTCCCCACAAACTTCCGGAAACTCAGCTGCTGTACTTTTCTCATTGCAAACCCCCGTGCCCCATACCGCAGGACAGTTTTCGTATAAAATCCGGCGGGCTGCTGCATGAACGGCAGTCCGCTTCTTCATTAATTCAAGACTCGTCCGCGGGTTCTGCGCGCAGAATTCGGGTCTGCGTCAGCAGACATTTTTGATTCCAAATTTCTGTGTATCTCCGCGAAACGTGATTGCTTATCAGTATAGCACAGGTTGAAAAAGAAATCCAGTTTATATCAGAATAAGTTTCTGCAGTTATCTCAAAAAAATATCCTCACAATCAACGCCAGTACAAGCAGATGCAGCGGATAAAACACATAATACGCATATTTGGGAAGCCTGTCTTTCCGTTCCCCGCTGTAGCACCAGATCCCGTAAAATGCCAGCGGCCCCGTGACATACATCAGGCTGATGAGAATCCCGAGCAGCATCTTCGGCGCAGGTCTGTCGTGAAACAGCTCAAAAACCGCCGCCAGAAGCACCAGGCAGAGTCCGTACTGTGTCCGGAACAGGGCAGCCCAGACGACGGCGCCAAACACGAGTACAAGCCGGACCAGAATACCCGGAACTCCTTTCATCCCCTCCACCATATGCAGGAAATAAACCAGCAGCAGACAGATCACCAGCGCAAACATTGCGTTCTGGCTGGAAAAATCCAGGCAGCTCCGGCTCATTGCCATATCATAGGGTACTTCGCTGATCACAGCAAAGAGCAGCAGCGAAAGCAGGTACTTTCTGTAACTAGAAGTATGACGGAACCCTTCCACAAGAAGAAAGGCAAACAGCGGAAGCGCCATTCCCCCGATCAGCTGCATGACGGAGCCGACACCCGCCATCACCATCAGATCGGCATCTTCAGCCAGCGCAAGCGACAGCTCCTGCTGCGTATAATTTTCCAGCTGAATAACACCATGCTCGATCACCGCAATACCAATCGTCTGAATCAACATCACAACGCATGCAAAATTTTTGAGTCCGTCCGCTGATATGGCCGGCAGATTCCAGTGTATGTTTCGTCGTCCCGTTTGCACCATAACCGCTCCTCCTGTATCTCCGGTATCCCTGCCTGCCTCCCGCATCTTTCATGATCCGGGTACAGTAATACTGTCTTCTTTCATCCCTCAAAATCCCGAATCACTTCAAGCGCCGGAAGCACATTTCCATCGTAATCAAACAAGGCCTGGTTCGCCCACTCGTTTCCTCCGGCGCGGTTTGTCTCTCCGACATAGGCGCGCCCCTGTTCTGTCGCCCACTCGCTGCCTGAAACTGGAATCCATGCCGGCTCCCAGTAGCAAAAGCCTTCGCCAAGTCCGTCCGGCACTTCCCGTATGATCTCCATGATATCCTTCATGAATCTGGCCTGCCCGAGCGGTGTCATCGGATATCCGGCCTTCGCCGCAAGCTCGGGCGTCGTTGCCATGCCGTTCCTCTGTCTGCTGCTCAGTTTCTCATACGTCTGGTAATCCCGCATCGTATGACCCATGGAAACTTCAGCGACAAGCATCTTCTTCCCGAAACGCTCTGCAAGCTCTTTCAGATTGGCCCGGAGCATGTCGGGCGTCCCGTGCCAGAACGGATAATAGGAAAGGCCGATGCAGTCAAAATCCAGCCCGCCGTTCTCAAAATACCGCGAAAACCAGGTACAGTACAGTTCGCGGTTTCCTCCGTTGTCGAGGTGGATCATCGTCCGGATGAATACATTCACATCCCTGACTGCCCGGATTCCGGCGCTGACAAACCGGGCGATATTTCCGTACGCCGGGACTTTGCCGTACGGCCAGAGCAGTCCGTTGGTAATCTCATTCCCGACCGCCACGATCGCCGGAAGCAGACCCTCGTCCCTGCAGCGCTGCAGTACAGAAAATGTGTACTCGTAAACCGCCTGCGCAAGTCCGTCCGCGTCCAGGCCTCTCCAGGCCTTCGGAACCGTCTGCTTGCCCGGATCCGCCCAGAAATCACTGTAATGAAAATCGAGCATCCAGGGGCAGCCTTTTTCCTTCGCGCGCTTCGCAAGGGCAAGTACCATCTCGATATCATTGCCGCCCGCCCCGTAGGAATGTCCCTCCTCATCGAACGGATCATTCCACAGCCGGAGACGGACCATGTTCATTCCGTACTTTATTAAAATATCCATCGCATCGCCAGGGCGGCCGCCGTCGTAAAACCGGCCGCCGCAGCGCTCCACCTCCGCAAGTGTGGAAAGATCCATTCCTTTGATCATCACAGCCTCCTGTATCTGTCTGTGCCCGGAATCAGACGCAAACCGGATAAATTCCTTCCATTCCTGTGGACTGTGGAAGCTCCGGTCCGGTCAGCGTTTTTCTGAGAAAAAAGACGCACCGGCTCACTGACTGAAATCTTCAAAATCCGTAAATCTTTTCATCATATCCCGGTACCGGAACCGCGCCATCTGATTTTTCTCCAGAACATCCTGCTCCGTGCCGGTGTACTGGCAGCGGATGCAGTAATACTCGCCTTTTTCGGCATCGTAGAACATATCCAGATCCAGATCGCGCATAAAGCACGACGGGCATCGGTAATTTAATCTGCCTTTTCCAGACTGAGCCATGTCGCAAAGACCTCCTTTTCACGCAGCTTGCCGGTATACCCCAGCGTAAACATCGGGCTGAACGCATAGCCCTCCCTGAAATATCCACTTTTCTCCCGCCCCTCGCAGGTCATGGAAACCTTCGTGCAGATCGGAGGCAGCGTGCAGCTCACACAGTCGGCATTCCCGACGGACGCCTCCCGGCATTTATACTCATAGGAAAGCTCCGTCTTTTCTTCTCCCCGGACCGCCGAGAGCGTCAGGGAAGTCATATCCTCCGGATACTCCGTCGTCCCGTAACATCCGACCATGTACTCGTCGATCGTCACGTCCGCAGCCGGATCACTCATGCTCAGTATGCGGCGTTCCGTCCGGATTTTAGAAGAACCCTCCGTAAAAATATGCACCGTCTGAAGCGTGACCATCAGATCTTCAAACACAATCTCCACCGGGTCAAGCGTCAGGATATGGTCCCGGCCTTTCTGCGAGACATGTGCTTTCGTGCGGCAGAGACACAGATCGGCTTCCTCCCCGCCATGGCGGAGTTTTGCGCTCCGGATCGTCCCCTCTCCCGCGTAATGCGTGAAATAGCCGGCGCGGTATTTCTCCTGGATCAGAAACGGATAGCTCGCATCCTGCACATGCGGCGTGCCGATGCCGACCGGCCATTCCAGTTTTGCCACATACGGACGCAGATCCACGATCGCGCCGCCCTGATCCATGTTGACACAGACGCGCATATACGGATCGCAGTACCAGAAGAGCTGCTTTTTGCTCCCATAGAGAATATCCCTCCACAGCGCGCACTCCGGCTCCGTGTAGGACTTCTTCCCGCGGTAATAATCCGCGAACTCGCTCATCGTCATGTCGGTCAGCCTGCCTTCTTTTTTCAGTTTTCCATAGTAAGCGCAGCCGTCCTCGTACGATTTTTTCAGCAGCTCGTACGGCGCTTCCCAGCGTCCCATCCTGTTCATCCAGCCCGGCCCTACAAACATCATGTTGTAAGCATAACCGTTGTTGAATTTTGCCTGATAGCGGTACTGATCGATCAGGTTGTAGAGATACGGATACTCCCATGTCTCAGAATCGTAGATCATGCCTCGCAGGACATTCTGCGGATGTGTGCCAAAGTTGGAGCCATTTCCGTCGTAGCACGCGATCAGGTCACGGCTCAGATGCGGGATCGCAACGATCCCGGAATCCTCCGACGCATCCGCGGCCGGAGCATGCGTATTCGCTTTCGAGGGGATCCAGGGGGCCCAGGGCCCGCCATCCATAAATGTGTACCAGCTGTTGTTGCAGGTGTGATAGGCCTTCGGTCCTTCCTCCCAGCATGTCGCGACGGCACATTTCACGGAAGGATACCGCTCCTTAATGTAGTTCGTCAGCTCCGCGTCCATATAATAGGAGCCGGTTGACTCGGGATAAAAACCAAATCTCTGATAAAATTTCTCAAAAACATCCTGCACAATCGCTTTCTTGTCCTCCATCGAAAACATCCAGATGCAGAAATCCTTTGTCCTGTATTTCTCCCGGAATTCTTTGCACGGCAGCCCAAGCAGAGAGAGTGCGATCTCGTCCCCGAATTCTTCATGGTGCGCTTTCGCGATCTCAACCGCCTCATCGTTGAAAAGGCTTGCGTACGTCATCTGGATCGTCGTCTTCAGGCCATTTTTGTGGGCAATCTCCTGCTGCGTCCTGAAAATATCAAGACTTTCCTGCAGCAGCGCTTTGCGTCCGATATCCTCCGCCTGACCGTGCCCGGTCACTTTCTCCGCATACTCAGGCACCATCTCCGGACGGTGTATTACATTCAAAATAAACTGTTCCATGTCAGATAGATTCCTCTCTGCTGTCAATCGTTTGTTTTTTACAATTCATCTCAACCCTTGACCGCTCCGCTGGTGATTTTTTCCACGCTTTCACGGCCGCGTCTTCGTGCACGTCAGCCTTTGACCGCCCCGCCGGTGATTCCTTCCACGCTTTCACGGCCGCGTCTTCGGCGCGTCAGCCTTTGACCGCTCCGCCGGTGATTCCTTCCACGTAGAACCTCTGCATGATGACAAACAACACCGAGATCGGTATGGATACCAGCACGCCGCCCGCGCAGAACTGTGTAAAGTACGAGTTGATCAGGCTCTTGTCGAGCATCTTGTAAAGACCGATCGCGACGGTATACTTGGAGGAGATGCCGGCGTTGAGGATCATCTTCGCGTAAACGAAATCCATCCACGGACCCAGGAAGCTGCTGATGACCGTATAGACGACGATCGGGCGGCTCATCGGCAGAATCACCTGCCAGAAAATACGCGCCTCGCTGCAGCCGTCGATCCGTGCCGCCTCGCAGAGCGCCCGCGGAACCGTGTCGAAGAAGCCTTTCGCGATCAGGTATCCAAGTCCGGAGGACGCGGAGTAAACCATGATCAGGCCGACATAGCTGTTTGTCAGGTTAAATGACTTCAAGGTAAAGTAGACTGCGATCATCGCGAGCATGCCCGGAAACAGGTTCAGAATGACAGCCATGTTCATGAGCGGCTTTCTCATAGGGAAACGCATGACTGAGGTTGCGTACGCGACCATCAGCACGAACATGGTGGAGATCACGCAGGTAAAGCATGCGATGACGAATGTGTTCAGAAACCACTGCGGGAACTGCGCCACCGTATCCGGATGGAACAGCTTTACATACTGAGCCACGCTCCACTCTTTCGGGAAGAACGTGCTCGTGTTCATGCCGGAATACGCACTGAACGAAGTACACAGCAGCCACACGATCGGAATCAGCCAGATAAAAGCCAGCACCGCAATCAGAAGATTATGCAGCACAATGCTCGAGGTACGGTTTTCTTTTAATTTCATTTTCTTTTCCATTATTGATACGTCCCCTCCCTGTCACCTTTGATCATGCTGTTAAACGCGATCAGCGTGAAGACTGCGCAGATCACAAAGACGATGATACCGATCGCCGATGCCATCTTGTAGTTGTAGTAATCCTGCGTCAGGCGGAACAGCCATGTCACCAGCAAATCCACCTCTTTCGCCTGGGAATTTGCCATTGCCTGGTTCGTCGTCGTGTACACGCTCTCCGTGAGGAGGTAGATCACGTTGAAGTTATTGATATTCTTGACAAAATCCGTGACAAGCGCCGGCCCTGTGACGAACAGCAGATATGGCATCGTAATGCTCTTGAATACCTGGAACGGCCTCGCTCCGTCCACCCTCGCACTCTCAAGCTGGTCGGTCGGCAGGTTCATCAGAACGCCGGTCGCGATCAGCATCTGGTACGGAACACCGATCCAGATATTGATCAGGATAATCATCACATGCGCCCAGCCCGGAGCCGACAGAAACGGTATGTAACTGGTAGAGACAAGACCGATATTGCGGAGAAATCCTGTCAGGCCGATGTTTGCGCAGATCGTGTTTACGATGCCGCCGTTCGAGAAAAAGTTCCGCACCAGCAGCAGTGAGACGAACTGCGGAACCGCGATCGTGACGATGAACAGCGTCCTCCACAGTTTCGGGAGCCTGGTCTTTCTGCTGTTCAGAAGCACCGAGAGTAAAATTCCCCCGATGTAGGTTGTAAAGGTCGCGAAGAACGCCCACACGAGCGTCCAGCCGAGGACTCTCACAAATGCGTAGCCAAAGGTGACCGTCAGACCTCCGCCCCCGAACAGGCTCAGGAAGTTGGAAAGACCGGTCCAGGTGAACAGTGTGCTCGGCGGCATATGATTCTGATCATAATTTGTGAACGCCACAAAGATCAGAAGCAGGATCGGGATAAACGTGAACACAACAATGCCGAGCACCGGCAGCGTGAGAAGCGTGATGTGAAACTTCTCTTCAATGTAGGAATGAAGATCCTCGCGGAATGTATTGATGTGTTCCCCTCTCTCCGCCTTTTTCTGAAGCTCATAGGCATTCATCACATTTTTCATCCAGACGATGACCGCCGCGAACCACACGACAAAGCTGAACAGGGAGAACAGCAGGATCTGGAATGAATTGTCAAAATCATTGTACTCATTCTGCATTGTCTCAATGTTGAACACTACCTCCGGTTCTACCGTTCCCAGCGTCCCGAATTTTGGAACATAATTCAGCGCGAATCCGAACGTAAACCAGATGACCGCCGCCTCAAGCACCGTCATGATCACCGCCTTCACATACTGCCTGCGCCGGGCATAGCCCGCGCCCAGCCACAGCAGAGACAGCTTTGTTGCAAAATCTCCCTTTGCAACAGCGGTGCCAAATGACGAGAAAAAACCGCCGATCGCGCCGAAAAATCCTCTGACTGCCGCCAGTATGACATTGCCTGATTCTTTTTTTGCCATTAAAGACTCCCTCCTTTATAAACCTTTATAAGCAAAGCGGACCCGATCGAGCAGGAGGCGGCTTTTCCTCCTGCCCGCCGCGCGGCCCAGGTGCTGCGTCAGCAGCTGGGCCTGCGCATTTTAAAGGGAGCCGCACAGCCGGAAAACCTGCTGGAGCTCCCTATGCGGGCCTGCGCATGAAAACAGACCGTCTGCTACTCCACCGGAGCGGTAACGCCTTCCACCAGCGTATCAAGCGCCGCCTGGATGCCTGCCTCATCATCGGCCTTCAGACCGCCCTGTGCAATCAGCTCACCAAGCGTCTGAGACGGATCCCAGTACTTGCCGCCGACCATCTGTACCTTGCTGTACGCGGACTGCTCAGCCAGAGCCGCGATCGCGATGTTCTCCGCTACCGCGTCAGAAGCGATGATGGAGTTGTTGGTCGGACCGCTCTCGCGCTGATCAAAGAATTTCTGCTGCGACGCCTCGTTCGTGATGAAATCAGCCAGAACAACCGCCCAGCCTACGTTCTTCGAGTAACCGTTGACACCGATAAATTTGTATCCTGCCACGGAGCCCTGCTGCACCTGATCCTCTCCGATCGTGAAAGTCGGGAGCTTAGTCGCCGCATAGCCGTCGCCAAACTGCTCCTGAGCCGTAATCGCGTCCCAGGTGCCGGAAACGCATGCGCACAGAGCGCCGGAAGCCAGCTGATTGGAGATGTCGCCGTCCGCGATCGCCATAAATGCCGGATTGCCCGCGATGCCGAGCATGGCCTGAACAACCTGAACGCCTGTATAGCCGCTCTCGCTCGTGCCATTCCAGTCGATCGTGGTCGTTCCGTCCTCATTGAGCCCTGTGTTGAAGCCTGCTCCGTAGAAGAAGGAAGCGTTGTACCAGCCGGAAGCCAGCGTCATGCCAACCTTCTTGCCCGCTGCGTCCGCCGCTGCCAGAAGGCTGTCCCAGGAAGCCACATCCTCTTCTGACAGGACAGAAGAATCATAGTACAGGAAATATCCGTTGTCCCCGGCACGCGGGAAGGCATAGAGATTTCCGTCCACGGAAGCCGCCTCGACAGAAGCCTCCACATTCGCGCTCTTCACATCGTCGAGCGTTCTGCCCGCTACCTGAAGCGCCGCGCCTACTTCCTCAAGATTGGCCAGCGCTCCTGCCTTCACCAGATCATACAGCTGGTCGCTCGCGAACGAATATACATCGGCAGCCGCCTCGACATCGGTCAGAACCGTGTCCTTCGCCGTCGACTCGGATTCCACGCCAATCTGGATATCAAACGTCTGATCCGGATAAGCAGCCTTGAATTCTTCCACAAGCTCGCCGAGCAGAGCCTGATCTTCCTCCGCTCCCCACATGGTCAGACTGATCGTCTCGGATTCAGCGCTCACGCACATTCCTGAAATCATGCTGACTGCCATAGCCGCGGCAAGCACGGGAGCAAGAACCTTTTTCAGTTTCATAGTATACCTCCTTCTCACACCGGCCGTGATTTGCGCACTTTTTGCGCAACCGGTTGTTCATGTCTCCAGTATATAACTTAATTTTTCTTTTGTCAATATTATATTTATTATAGATATAAATTATTGTTTTGTATTCGTAATTTTAGCACCGTTTATTTCTTATGGATATTTTTATGCAGAATGTATAGAAAATGTGAAAGAACTTCATGCAAAATTGATGAAGTGATTCTATTGTATCCGACAGGATAGAGCCTGCTTTACTTCCGGATTTCAGATACAGACAGGTTCTTTGCATTTTAATCCGCACGATCTGATTTTCATGAGTTGTTGAAGCTAGATGCGCAATCGTTTGTTCTCTATTTACAGCACCGCACAGTATCTACTTGGTCGATTCCCGAAGTATTACCTGATACCCATCAAGAATATGGTTCTTTGCCGGATACCCTCCCAGCAGAGCCAGCAGCAGCCTGCATGCGCTCTGCCCAAGCTCCTTTGCGTCAAACCGCAGGCTTGTGACCGATGGAATGTTGTACTCCAGGCGGACACTGTCATAAAAGCTCGCAATCCGGATCTCCTGCGGAATCTGCAGTCTCTTTTCACGCAGACAGTCAACCATAAGGGCACAGACCGAATCATCCATACAGACAATTCCGTCCGCTTTCTCCCGCAGTATCTTCTCCAGGACCTCCGCGGCTTTTACAGGTCTGTCCACTTCCATGAAAAACAAATTCAGATCGATCGGAACTCCCAGTTCCTGATGGGCCCTGAAAAATCCCTGTTTCCTGTCCTCATTGACACGGTGCTGCGCGCTTCCTCCGACAAGGGCCATACGGCGCATTCCCTTCATCAGCAGAATATCCGTAAGCTCCCGGCATGCTTCCTGGTTGTTGTTATCCACAAAAAAAACATCCGGATCCGGCGAAGAACCGATCAGAACAAAAGGTACATTTTTCTCTTTCAGAAAATGTTCCACCCTCCAGTCCACGGCAGAACGGCTGATGATAATCCCGTCCACCTTGCGGTTTACAACAAGACGGCTGATCTGAGACAGATCCTGCCCATCTGTCATTGAAATCATGACATCATAGTTGTTCCCGGCTGCCGTTTCACAGATCCCGCTCATGCAGTCTTTAAAAAAAGCCGGAGATCTCTCCGAAAAATCAAGCGGAAGAACCAGCCCCAGATTGTAGGTCTTGTTCTGCGCCAGCCCTTTGGCCTGGACACTGGGACGGTAATCATGACTGCTGATAAAATCCAGCACACGCTCTCTTGTCGCCTGGCTGATCCGCCCCTTTCCCGAAATAGACCGTGAAACGGTTGACGTGCTGATTCCAAGCTCTCTGGCAATATCCTCAATCCTGTAAATTCTGTTATCTCCCATCGCAGTCCCTTTCTGCTGACATTTTGTCCCGCTCTTTCACTGTGGAGGATCAGCATATCAGCCGCAAAGAACTTCGCGGCAATCGATCTTTGCGCAAACGCTTCTCTGCAGTCCGCTGACGCTGTCATCTCCCCAGGCTTGTTTAAAAGTATATCAAATGCATTTTATCTTTTCAACCATAAGAGATTCTCTTAAAATTTCCATACAACGAAAAAGAAGGCATTTCCGAACGTCTCCGAAAACAGCCTTCTTTTAGAGGAAAAGGATATATCAAATGACAACTTGCAGTCTCTATAAAGTATTTATCTTGTTTCCATAATATAATATTTTTTAAGTTTTGTCAATACTAAAATTTATTATTTTTCAAAATATTTTATAGTTACCGTTATAAAATACTTTTATAATACTGGGAGTAAAAGGGATTTTGTTCCCATGATGCCGCGAACATAGATATGACTTTGATCGGGCAGGAGACTGTTTTTCCCTCCTGCCTGCCGCGCGGCCCGTATACTGCGGCAGCGGCTGATTTCCATATGCGGGTCTGCGTTTGAGCAAAGAATGTGCTAAAGGCACATTCTCGCGCCGAGCGCGGCTGCGAAAGCAGCATTTTCCATGCACGCGCCCGTGCGCTCTCCACTCCGTTCCGGGTCTTCACTTCGTTTCGGTCGGTTCTAAACGAATACCACCGGCACTCAGAACTGGTGCTAAACGCGCGTCGCTGACGCGCAGCACCCCGCGAGCGTTTTTTGTCACAGGGCGAAATTTCCTGTGACAGAAAGAAAAGATCTCCCGGCTGCATGCCCGGAGACCTTCTCTTTCTGTTTTTATATCAGGCTGATTTTTTCTGAATTTTCATTCATCATTCCTGGCCTGGAAATTTTTCACCACAATCTGCACAATGACTCAGACCCCTCCTGTCCTCATTCAGTACCCATCTATGACTGCCTCTGCATGGAATTGTCCTTGTCGTCGACAAACCGCATCCTGTACAATGACTTTCTTCCAGACCTTCCTTCACACAGGTTGCAGCCTCTTTTGTCTCCCAGGCGGTAAAGTGATGTCCCAGAGGCGGCTGGTTGATTCTTTTCTCCACATAACCGCAGACAGAGCAGGTATTGACCGTGCCTCCACCCATTGTACAGGTAGCTTCTATCGTCTCCGTAACTGTAAAAGTATGCGCGACTTTACTGTAGTAATCCTCTACCCGCTCAGTCTCACCGCATCTGTTACAGGTCTGAATCTTGTAGCCATTTGTCGAACAGGTTGCCGCAACTTCTTCTATGACCTTCCAGTCATGTCCCGGAGCCGACTGTATTTTCGCATTTTCTTTGCGTTTCCCGCATACATCACAGTCCTCATAGCTTATGATGGTGCCAACGCAGGGACCACCGCTCTCATGCTTCACATAATGATGGCCTGCCGCCGGAATCGCCGTGACATTAATCTTCTGTCCACAACTCTGGCAGATATCATAACTCTCTCCCGCTTTCTCACAGGTCGGAGCTACTTCTTTGTGCTTATACACATGCCTTCCTGTCGGCGCCGCTCCCAGTGTCGACTGTATGGATTTTCCACATTCACAGGTTCTCGACTTCGATCCCCACTGCGCACAAGTAGGCTCTTTAGTCACGGCCCAGTCTGCGCTGAATACATGTTTCCCATTCGAACAGGTCTCCGCCGCCTGCTGCTTCTGCGCTTCTGCTTCCGCTGCCTGTCTCTGCGCCTCTACTTCCGCTGCTTTCTTCTGTGCTTCCACTTCCGCTGCTTTCTTCTGTGCTTCCGCTTCCTCTGCCTGCCTCTGCGCCTCTGCTTCCGCCGCTTTCTTCTGTGCTTCTACTTCCACGGCTTTCTTTTGGGCTTCCGCTTCTGCTGCCTGCTTCTGGACTTCCGCTTCCTCTGCCTGCCTCTGCGCCTCTGCTTCCGCCGCTTTCTTCTGTGCTTCTGCTTCCACGGCTTTCTTTTGGGCCTCTGCTTCTGCTGCCTGCTTCTGGGCCGCCGCTTTCTTCTGCACCTCTGCTTCTGCCGCTTTCTTTTGCGCTTCCGCTTCCTCGGCAACCTTCCTCTGCGCTTCCGCTTCCTCTGCGGCCTTCCTCTGCGCCTCTGCTTCCTCGGCAGCCTTCCTCTGCGCTTCCGCTTCCTCTGCGGCCTTCCTCTGCGCTTCTGCTTCTGCCGCTTTCCTCTGCGCTTCCGCTTCCGCCGCTTTCTTCTGGGCTTCCGCTTCTGCTGCCTGCTTCTGCGCTTCCGCCGCTTTCTTCTGCGCTTCTGCTTCTGCCGCTTTCTTCTGGGCTTCCACTTCTGCTGCTTTCTTCTGGGCTTCTGCTTCCGCGGCTTTTCTCTGCGCTTCCGCTTCTTCCGCTTTCTTCTGGGCTTCTGCTTCTGCCGCTTTCTTCTGCGCTTCTGCTTCCACGGCTTTTCTCTGCGCTTCCGCTTCTGCTTCCGCCGCAGCTTTCTTCTGGGCTTCCGCTTCCTCGGCAGCCTTCCTCTGCGCTTCTGCTTCCGCTGCAGCCTTCCTCTGCGCTTCCGCTTCCTCTACGGCTTTCTTCTGGGCTTCCGCTTCCTCGGCCGCTTTTTTCTGGGCTTCCGCTTCCTCTGCCGCTTTCTTCTGGGCTTCTGCTTCCGCTTCCGCCGCTTTCCTCTG
>CANQAR010000056.1 GCA_947588845.1 uncultured Lachnospiraceae bacterium | reverse complement strand
TTTCCTGTATACACTGCACTTGCCATAATACTTTGCTTCCATATAAAAGTCAAGCCCAAAACCCGGGCTTTCCGGCCGAAAATCAGACGAAAATGTTACAGTTCACACCTCCACTGAGCTCGAGGTGATTTCCGGACAATCAGGTCTGAAGCGCGAAAATCATTCCGGATTCCACATTGGCGCAAGCGACGGCGTCCTCTGTCATTTCATAACATTTTATGTCGGCCCATGTCACTAACAAAAAAATTTTAATATCACTCACGCAATATTTGACATTTCGTGCACTTTCATATAGAATAGTATTGTGTTTTAAATCATATGGTATACACCCAGGAGGTTATCTATGAATATCATTTTGATATGCTATGTGATTGTCAGCAATTTAATTGGTTTTCTGTTGATGGGGATTGATAAGTTAAAGGCAAAGCGCCGCAGATACCGGATTCCGGAAAAAACTCTGTTTCTGACTGCCATCTTCGGAGGCAGCATCGGAGTGCTTATCGGAATGCATCTGTTCCGCCACAAAACACTGCACCGCTCCTTTGTGCTGGGCATCCCCATGATCCTGATCCTTCAGCTGATCCTGATGGGCTATGTGCTCTCAATGAACCGCAAGAACCTGGAAAGCCCCTCCCACGCAGTCCGCTACGAGCTGAACCTGATCCAGGAGCTTGACGAAGCTACCATACAGTCTTTCGTGTCCTATGAGAATCTTACCAGTTCGCAGATCATCCCCGGTAAGACGGGACCGGAGACTGCCGAGGCCGTGCAGCTTTTCTTTAAAAATTTCAGATACAAAATCCTTGACGAGACTATCACCGGCGACAGCGCTGAAGTCAACGTCAATATCACCAATCTTGACACCGCCGCACTTGCACGCGACCTCCGTCTGAAAATCCTGCAGCAGTCCGTCAAGCTTTATCCCGAAGCCGCCGAGTCCGCCGCGCTCACCACAACCAGCGACTACTACCAGCTTCTCCTCGACACGCTGCAGCAGAACAGCTACAGCCAGATTACAACGACGGCCTGTTTTCACCTGGTTAAAAACGAGACAGGGTGGACGATCCTTGCGGACGACCACCTGGAGGACCAGCTTGCGAGCGGCTTTATCACAAACATCAACGATCCTTACCTGATTCCCGCGCGCTCAGTTCTGGAAATATATCTTGATGCTTTCGACGCGCTTGACGGGACGCAGTGGAAGGATTTCCTCGGTATTGACGATGCCTTTGCCACCTACAACACGGATTACAGCGCCCGGATCGATGAGGAATACACGAACCAGATTGCCAGCTGTTTTTCCTGGGAGATCCTTCAGTGCCATGACAACGGCAGCTCCGTCCTCGCGGACGTGCGCGTCACCAGCCTGGATCTCGGCCACGTGCTTGACGCTTACCGCAGCTCCCTGCTCGACTACGCGGATACAGTCCAGTCCGTCAAGGATGACCGGATCGCGGCTTCCAATGAAATGTCGCGCCTTCTGCTGGAAGCGCTCCAGCAGAATAATAAAACTGCTTCCACCGATGTCACTCTGACAATGACAAACGATGGAAGCACCTGGAATGTCACATTTGGCGACGAATTCACAAACGCACTGATGGGAAACCCGGAAGATGCGCTCGATCTCTTTTCCTCCGCTTCCGGCGGACCGAATCACGCAGAGTGAGTTTCGGCCGCTGCCGCGGGCGCGCTCAGCCGAACCAGGCAGGCATGGTTCTTTTCCCTCGTCTTCCCGCAATTTCACGCGCTTTATTCCTGAAACAGCGCTGACACATCCGGATAATACTGATCCACAAGCTCTTCCAGATCCTGAACATTCATGATTTTTTCAAGATCATCGCTGTGTACGACCCGCATAAACGCAAGAAACACCCGCACGTCAAAATCCTTTGATTCCTCGATCATCAGCTCTACCGCCGTATCGATATCAAATGATTTCCGATAGGGGCGGTTTGAGGTCAGAGCGGCAAAGACGTCGCATACCCGGAGAATGCGCGCGCCGAACGGGATTTCCTCCCGCGTCAGATTTTTCGGGTAGCCGGAACCGTCGCAGTTCTCGTGATGGTGCCGCACCATCTCCACGATCTGAGACGGATACCCCTGTTTCTCCAGGATATCGGCGCCAAAGCTCGCGTGCCAGCGCACATATTTCATCTCCTCGACCGTCAGAGTCTCTTCCTCATGCCCGTACACATATTTCGCAAGTTCCAGCTTCCCGATGTCATGCAGAAAACCGGCGACCGCCAGATCATGGCACTCTTCCCGGGGCATCCCCAGTTCCCGCGCGACGCGGTAGGCCAGATTGCTGACGCAGATGCTGTGCGAAATTTCTTTTGCCACGTTGATTCGTATGATGGGATACTTTTTTTTGTATTCCTGAATCGCTTCACTCATGCAGTCCCCGTCTTTTCCTTTCAATCATTTCATCAATCCTCTCCATATAATTTCTGATATCCTTCACATTCTCAATCCGCTCAATTCTGTCCTTTTCCCACACCATCTTTGTGGAGCCTCCGGCGCCCAGAGCAAGAATACTCTGGACTTCCTCCATGATCAGGATATTATAAATACCCTCTTTCCCCTCCTTCGCGTAACCGACATTCTCAAAATTCCCGGCCATATTCTTCTGCCGGTACAGATAATACGGATTGTGGCCGCCTGATGCCGCAAGCGACGCCATCATATCCATGATCTCGCAATTGTTCGTAAAAGTCATTTCTTTGTGCTCATCCCGGAACAGACGCAGCCTCGCCGCGCGCTTGACCGCGAGTGAATGCACCGTGATGCTGTCCGGGTCGAGGGCCAGCACTTCGCGCATTGTATGTTCCATCTCCTCCTTCCCCTCTCCGGGAAGGCCGACGATCAGATCCATGTTGATGTTGTCAAAGCCAAGCGAACGCGCAAGCGCAAAAGCCTCTTTCGTCTCCTCCACCGTATGCTTCCTTCCGATAAAGTCAAGCGTCTTCTGATTCATCGTCTGGGGATTGATCGAGATGCGGCTTATCTTATGATTCCGGAGAACTTCCAGCTTCTCCCGCGTAATGCTGTCCGGCCGTCCGGCCTCCACCGTAAATTCCAGCAGATGGCTGTAATCAAAGCTCTCCTCGAGCGTCGTGAGCAGACGCTCCAGCTGATAAGGCTCCAGCGTTGTCGGCGTTCCCCCGCCGATGTAAACGGTATTCAGGGTTTTGTCCGCGAACTCTCCGGAAGCATACGCAATCTCTTTGCACAACGCGTCAAGATACGCGTCCACCTGATCTTTCCAGAGATGCAGCGGGCTGGAGCTGAAAGAACAGTACAGGCAGATGCTCGGGCAAAACGGTATGCCGACATACAGGCTGTAGCCGTTCTCATAGTCAATATCCTTCAGAATATGGCGCTCACGGTTCGCAATCGCGATCGCGAGAGCCGTCTTTTCATTGCTCGTGTAGTACGTTTCGCGCATGTACCGCGCGATATCCACATTTTTCCAGCCTGCCTCAAGCAGACTCATCGGAATCTTTGTCGGCCTGATCCCGGTAAGGTTCCCCCAAGGAAGCTTCTGCCCCGTGTAAGCGCTCAAAAGCCGGTACAGCATCTGTTTCAGGATCTTTTTGACTTCTCTGCGGTCCTCCCGCCGCTCCGTCAGGGGTCCGCAGACCGCTGTCTCTTCCCCGGCAACGGCGTCATCAGAATTTCTTAATTGTACAGAAAGTGCTGTTGACTCTCCGGTTTCGTCCGCGGCAAAGCCCTCATCCGGCTTTCTCTCCGCAAACAGAACGATCACTGTCAGCAGCACGTCTTCCTCAGACTTCTTTTCCGGAAGCTTCTCATACACCTGAACCGTCTCCTCCGGATAGAATGCCTTGAGCAAAGTATATACATCATACTCAAAATTTTGTCTGTCTAACTGTACTTTTATCATATTAGTATGGATTATACCTCTTTTCGTATCCGATGAGTGTTGTCACATCATGGCCCGGATATACCCTGACATCCTCCGGCAGCGCGTACAGTTTCTCATGAATCGAGGCGCGCAGCTCGGACATGCTCCCCGTCGGAAGATCAGTCCTGCCGACCGAGCAGCAGAACAGCGTATCACCCGAAAACAGCGCCTTCTCATCCGCAATATAATAACAGGCCCCGCCCGCCGTATGTCCCGGCGTATGTATGACCTGAATGTCAAACCCCGCCAGGCTGATTTTCTCTCCGTCCGTGAGCACATGGTCCGCAGAAGCCGAAACTCCCCTGCCGATCAGCAGCAGCGAACCGTTCAGCTGCTCATCCTGCATAAGCTCCCGGTCCGCGGTATAAATATAAACCGGTATGTTGTAGCGCTCTTTCAGAGGCTTCACCGCTCCGATATGATCGAAATGACCATGGGTCAGCAGAATTGCCGCCGGCGCCGCTCCCAGCTCATCGATCCGGCGCACGATGCGCGCAGCCTCATCCGCAGGGTCAATAATCAGCGTCTCCCTGCTCTCACGGTTCACCGCAAGATAACAGTTTGTCTGTACCATTCCGAGTACAAGCATCTCCACCTGAAGTTTTCCCATCTTTCTGTCCTTCCCTCTCCTGTTTCAATCCACACCCGGCAATTTATCCGGCGGTTCTCTCGATATCGATCACGCTCTCCACCTGGCGTATCTTCTCAATGAGATAATTCAGCACATCCCGGTCCGTCACGTTGAAGGAGATCGCGATCGTCGCAATTCCCTGCTTGCTCGTGCGCGTATTGACCGACATGACATCAATTCTACGCTCCGTGAAAATCTTCGTGATATCGACGAGCAGACCAATCCGGTTGTTCCCGTAGATCACAATCTCGGCAAGATACAGTCCCTTGCCGCTGCCTGCTTCCTCCTTCTGCCACTCCGCCTCGATCAGGCGTTCCCGCTCAATCTCGGGAAGATTGATGACGTTTACACAGTCCGTACGGTGTACCGTGACGCCTCGGCCTCTGGTCACAAAGCCGACGATCTCATCGCCCGGAATCGGGCTGCAGCATTTCGCAAAGCGGACGGACACGTCGTCGATCCCGTGAACCGTGATGCCTCCCGCGGATTTTGTCACCATCACCGGGGAAGTCTCCTTCGCGTTCTGGAAGGCTTCCACGATCTGTTCATCCGTGATCGTCTTGCGGTGGTCGCGCTCATAGCCCTCAAGCAGCTTGTTGACCACCTGGCCTTCCTTGAGGCCCCCGTGTCCGATTGCCGCAAGCGCGGAATCCCAGTCGCGGAATCCGTATTTCGTGAGTACCCGCTCCATGTACTCCGGCTTCATCAGATCCGAAAGCACAAGGCCTTTTGCCTTGCAGTAGGCGGAAACCATGTCCTTGCCCTTGACGATATTGTCTTCCTTGAGCTCCTGCTTGAACCACTGATTGATCTTGCTGCGCGCCTGCGCGCTCTTGACAATCTTCAGCCAGTCGCGGCTCGGCCCCTTTGAGTTCTGGGAAGTGATGACCTCGATGCGGTCCCCGTTCTGGATCACATAGTCGATCGTCACCAGCTTGCCGTTGACGCGGGCTCCGATCATCCGGTTGCCCACGGCGCTGTGAATACTGTAGGCGAAATCGATCGGCGTGGAGCCGTTCGGAAGGTTCTTGACGTCGCCGGCCGGCGTAAAGCAGTAGACGCTCTCCTGGAACACGTCGAGGTCGCTCTTTAAGAGGCTGATAAATTCCCTGTTGTCCGACATCTGCCAGTCGAGCACCTGTCTCAGCCAGCTGAGCTTCTCTTCTTCCTTCTTATCCACGCTCTTCTTGCCGTCCGCGGACTCCTTGTATTTCCAGTGAGCCGCGATACCGTACTCCGCCGTGCGGTGCATCTCGAATGTGCGGATCTGAATCTCAAACGGCTGGCCGTTCGGTCCGATCAGCGTTGTGTGCAGTGACTGGTACATGTTCTGCTTGGGCATCGCGATATAATCCTTGAAGCGGCCCGGAATCGGCTTATACATCTCATGGATTACGCCGAGCGCCGCGTAGCAGTCCTTCACCGTGTCCACGATAATACGAACCGCGAACAGGTCGTAAATCTGATCCAGCGTCTTCTGCTGGTTCACCATCTTCTTGTATATGCTGAAAAAATGCTTCACGCGCCCGTCAATCTGCGCGCGGATGCCGGCTGCCTCAATGTGGTGTCTGACTTCCTCCACGATCCCGTTGACAAACGCCTGCCGCACTTCTTTTTTGACCGCGATTTTCTCGACCAGATCATAGTAGACCTCCGGCTCAAGATATTTCAGCGACAGATCATCCAGCTCCACCTTGATCTTGGAGATGCCGAGCCGGTGCGCGATCGGTGCGTAAATGTCCATCGTCTCGCGCGCCTTCTCCTTCTGCTTCTCAGGACGCATGTACTTCAGCGTGCGCATGTTGTGCAGACGGTCCGCCAGCTTGATCAGGATCACGCGGATGTCCTTCGCCATCGCGAGGAACATCTTCCGGAGATTCTCCGCCTGCACTTCCACCTTGTCGGCTGAGTAGGACAGCTGGCCCAGCTTTGTGACGCCGTCCACAAGAAGCTCCACCTCGCTGCCGAATTCCTGCCGGAGTTCCTCGGAAGTCATGACTGTATCCTCCACCACATCGTGCAACAGTCCCGCAACGATCGTCTCCTTGTCGAGCTCAAGATCCGCCAGAATGATCGCGACGCAAAGCGGATGAATAATATAAGGCTCTCCGGACTTCCTGCGCTGCTCTTTGTGAGCCTCATAGGCAATCCGGTACGCCTTCTCAATCATGGATATATCGTCAGACGGATGGTATTTCCTGACACCCGCAATCAACTCGTCATACAGGACATCAGGGCTTGTAAAGTCTTCCATCGTCTTTACATTTGCGTCTACTTTTTTAATCTCATCGATTCGTTCCTGTTCTGTCTTCGTATCCAAAGGCATCTGATCACCACCCCCGATTCCGGCCGGCTGCCCGGCTCGCTACTTTCCTTCATAACAGATTACAGATTCCACATCATAAGCCGCAAGCTTCTCCCTGCCTTTCAGACCTGCCAGTTCCATGAGGAACACGATCTTCACAACTTTTCCGCCAAGCTCTTCAACCAGCTGCGCGGCGGCCTCGATCGTCCCGCCTGTCGCAATCAGGTCGTCGATCAGAACAACTCTCTGCCCCGGTTTTATGGCATCCTTGTGCATCTCGATCGACGCTGTGCCGTACTCAAGCGCATACTCCTTCGAGACGGTCTCGCAGGGCAGCTTTCCCTTTTTCCTGACCGGAACAAACGGCTTATGGAGATTATACGCTACCGGAACTCCGAAAATGAATCCGCGCGACTCCGTACCCGCAATCACGTCAAAGTCAAGCCCCTCAAGCTTCTCCTGGATCAGATCGATCGAAAGCTTCAGCCCGTCGGCGTCCTGCAGAATACTCGTCACATCTCTGAAAATAACTCCCGGTTCCGGAAAATCCGGTATGCTTCTTACGTACTCTTCTATCTTCTTCATTGTTCCCCCTCCTGTGCTTTTCATGCAGCTGCCGCAGAATCTGTCATGAATCAATTTATGGGAAACGACAAAACGATTTTCGTTTTGCTCGTTCCCTGCGCACTCGCCGGCCGCTGCCCGCGAAAACAAACGCTCACAGGCCGCCCTGACCGACTCCGGATGTACGCCGCCGGCGCACAATATTTCTTCATGAGAACTCCTGCAGACAGGCAAAAATTTCACTGTATTAAAAAAGTAACCCTAAGTATAACATTTTCCGACACTTTACGCAAGCCTTCATCCAAGGTTTTCTTCTTTGTAATGTTTTCTGCACAGCGCCACGTAGCTCTCATTGCCTCCGAGAAACACCTGTTCGCCGTGCTTCACGATCTTTCCGCCGCAGATGCGCGTATTGCAGCTTGCCGCGCGGCCGCACCAGCAGACCGTCTTCAGTTCCTCGATCACGTCCGCCCAGGCCAGCAGCCATTTCGATCCCTCGAACAGATTTCTCTGAAAATCCGTCCTGAGCCCATAGCAGATCACCGGAATATCCAGATCGTCCACAATGTGCACGAAAAACTCAATGTCGCTTTTTTCACAGAACTGCGCTTCATCGACGATCACGCAGTCATATTCTGCGATCTCATCATCCTCCATCCCCGTCAGCTCATCCACAAACCGGCAGGAATGCACAAGTCCGATCCTGCTTCTGATGACTGATTCTCCATCCCGCGTGTCGATCCGCGGCTTCACAAGAAGCGCGTTTTTTCCTCTCTCATAGTAATTGTATTCCACCATCAGGGCGTTGGCGGTCTTGGAACTTCCCATCGCGCCATGCCTGAAATATAGTCTGGCCATGCTCTTCTTCCTCACGTTTTCAATATTTTTCCGGCGTTCTCCCGGTCCGCAGCCTGCCCCCCTATCTGTGCGTCAGCCACCGGTAAACCGACACCGCCGCCCAGCCGACGAGAAGGAACGGCAGCAGCTTCCAGAAGATCACGAATGCTGTCCCGAGAAAGGCAAACAGCACAATCAGCACCACGATCAGTACCAGCCATGCCTTCCACCCGGAGAGAAACATCTGAAATCTTCCCGGCTCCCTGCCGTCATGCGACCAGTACCCGGAAAAATGTCTGCCCCCTCCATAGTCTTCTTCTGTCTGATACCCATCATAACCCCGGCCATAAAAATCTTTTTCTGCATGATATGCGCCGTCGTCCGATTCGGTGTAAACCGTATCCTCCTGCCAGACGGGAGAACCGCCGGTGCGTTTCCCTTCCACATCAAGAATCGTGCGGGCAATCATGCGGGGATCGCCGAGCTCCGCGAGCACCTGCTCCTCGCTTTTGCCGCCGCGCACGGCGTTATCTATGTAATCGCTGTAATACCGTACGTTGTCCGTCACCTCTGCGGCGTCAAGTTCACGCGCGAGCATTTTCTGCAGCTGTTCAAGAAATTCCCGTTTCGTCATACTATGCTTCCTCCTGACTTTCCTGCATGTCCTTCTGCGCAGCAGGACAAAATCATCCACAAATTCCCACGGATTTCTCCGTACTTTTTTTACTATACCCTAACCGGCCTGTTTTCGCAAGAAAAAAGAGGACTGTCCGGAAAAACAATCAGGCATAAGACTTCGAAAAAGACGCGGCCGCCCTTAACGGACGATCCGCGTCTTTTCTGTACATTACATTATTCGTATTTTATTTGTTCTTGCCTTTTTTCAGCGTCTGTACGCCCTCGATCGCAAGTACGACTGCCAGAACTACAAGCAGAGCGCCGATTCCGGAACGGATCCAGCACCAGATGTCTCCGCCTGCCGTCGCGTTCTTGACATTTGTCATAACCGTCTGGCACAGGGATACGATCGTAACCACAAGCATGAATGCCATCGGAAGGAGGAACATCTTGTTGTTCCTGCCCATCGTTCCGAGCCATGCGGCAACAGCCAGAAGACCGAGCGCTGCAAGCAGCTGGTTCGCAGCTCCGAACAGCGGCCAGATCTTAGAGTAGCCTGTCATGCCGAGCGCGATACCGAGCACAACCGTGATGATGGTCGCCACGTACGGGTTGGTCAGGGTCGCTTTGAAGCCTGTGGCATCCTTGTAGGTCTGTCCCGGCTCAAGCCAGAACTCCTGGAACATGTAGCGCGCAAGACGTGTCGCCGTGTCCAGAGAAGTCAGGCAGAATGCGGATACCGCAAGGATCAGCATGGAATAGATCACGTTCTCAGCGCCTGCAAGGAACGGGATCTGCGCACACATACGGGAAATACCGGTCGCGAATACTGCCGTCGGGTTCGTTGTGCCGCCCGGAACATATTCTTTCCAGATGAAGCCAACCGCGCACAGGGAGATCAGCGCCAGCGCACACTCGATAAGCATGCCGCCGTAAGCAATCGGACGCGCGTCAGATTCTTTGTCGAGCTGTTTTGCCGTCGTACCGGAACCTACCAGTGAATGGAAACCGGAAATAGCGCCGCAGGCGATCGTGACGAACAGAGCCGGGAACAGGCTTCCGAGGGAAGTTCCCGCGCCGTACTCCGCGCTGTCCACAAAGCCTGTGAATGCCGGAATCTCAAGAGCCGGATGAGCTCCCACGATACCTACCACGGCAACGATCATCATGCCGTAAAGCAGGAAAGAACTCAGATAGTCACGCGGCTGGAGCAGAATCCATACCGGAGTGACGGAAGCGATCGCAATGTAGATACCTACAATGATCATCCAGGTGCTGCTGCTTAAGTTAAGCGGATGCCAGTTGTAGCCGATTGCCATGCAGGCGATGATTGCGATTACGCCGACAATTGTGGAAACCGCTACGGAAGCGTTTCTCCGGTACACCATAACACCGAATATGATCGCGACGACGATAAAGAGAATGGAGATCATGGCCGTACGGGCGTTCGCTACGCCAGCCGCTGTCAGCGCTCCTGTCTCGTCGTATGTAACGCCGAAGGTTCCCGCAACGATTGACGCGAACGCGGCGACAACGAGGATCAGTGTCAGATAGGAAAAGATCAGGAACAGTCTCTTTGCTCTTGCGCCGATACTTACCGCGATAACCTCGCCGATCGACTGACCTTTGTTTCTGATTGACGCGAACAGCGCGCCGAAGTCATGAACCGCACCAAAGAAGATACCGCCGATCAGGACCCACAGCATAACCGGAACCCAGCCGAATACTGCAGCCTGAATCGGGCCGTTGATCGGGCCCGCGCCCGCGATGGATGAAAAATGATGTCCCATAAGTACCGGAGCCTTTGCCGGAACATAGTCCTGTCCGTCCTCAAGCTCATGTGCCGGTGTCGTCCTCTTCGGGTCAACACCCCACTGTTCTGCCAGCCACTTGCCATAGGTCAGATAGCCAACTACAAGAACAGCGATGCCTACAAGTAAAATTACTACCGCATTCATGTTCGTTTACCCTCCTTCTTCTCTCATGAATTTGCGATGCACACGACTGCACAAAAGAGTCCGTTTCTGACGCGGCTGTACAGTCGGCGCAAAGTGAACGTGCTCCGTTCACTTTAATATGCTTTTCATAAATTTCGCGTTCGCTCTTCCGCTGCGGTTTGTAAAGGCGCTGTTTTCGTCCCGCACAAGAAGGGCCGTATGGAAATCCATCCATCCATACAGCGAAAAATGAAAACTTTTGTATATCCGGCACTTTTGAAGCGCCTTCTTCGCATCCGGCTCACAGGTGTCACAGAGGAACACCGCCGTGATGTAGCTGTACATATGCCCCGGTTTCGGATCCACAAGCTCCATGCCTTTCTCGTAAGCGTAATCCCGGCATGACTCAAAAAGCTCCCTGGTCAGATGCGGCATGCTGAATATATATACATACTCATTGCAGTCCGCCTCCCAGAGCTTTGCCTTGCGCACCAGAACATATTTCTCGGAGTGAACGTAAAAGCGGCAGTGCGCGGCAAGAGGCAGTCCGTCTTTATGACCTTCCTCATATCTCTCGACATCAAAATATGCCGTGTAGCTCTCCAGAAGCTTTTCCAGAAGCTCCTCCCGTGTCCTTTCAGCCGCCATCGCGCATCTCTCCTGTTCTGTCTGTCCTGTCTGTCAGTCTGCGCTCCCGTGAACCGGCAGGCGAACCCGTTTCAGATCCCGAGGCGCAGAACGGGCGGACTTTGCGCGGTTTATCCAGCGCTTTAATACATCACTTTATTAAAATTTAATCCATAAGAAAGTCCGGCACGCGGTGGTGCCGGAATCCTCTGCATGCTGTATTGAACCTCGTTGTCCGCCGTTGTTTTTCTGTTTTTATTCAGAACCCTTCCGCGGGTTCCGCGCGTGGGATCCGAATCTGCCCTGACAGACATCTTCAAATCCGAATTTATAAAATTTTTCTTAAAAATTCTACCACCAGAGCGGTCAAAAAGCAAGAAGTTTTTGTCGAAATGCCTCGATGTTGCCCGATCATTCTTCCGTCTCCGGCATCGCGTCTGTACCCTCATAAATCATCTCGTGCAGCTTTTCGATCGTCTCCTCAAAATCCGGGACGAGCATCTCATTCTGCGAGGTAAAAAGACCGTCGTAAGGTACGCGCGATTCTTCGATTTCATAATCAAGATACTGCGGGAGATCACCGGCCAGCTTGAAAAGCTGGAACATCCCGATATCATGTTCTACCAGCAGAAGGGAAGTCCCCGCAATCTTGAGCAGTTCGCCCGCATCCAGATCCTTCATCTCCTTCAAAAGGGCCTGAAGCACATCTCTCTGGCGCTGTGTCCGCTGATAGTCATTGTTCCCGACGAAACGAACCCGCATATAGGCGACCGCCTGCATGCCGTTCAGCTTATATGTACCTCCCTGGTCCAGGAAATCTTTTTCCGCCTTTTCTTCCATACAGGTCATATAATCGTTCATGATTGGAACTTCCTCGTCCTTGACCGTGATCTCGACGCCGCCGACAATGTCAATCAGCTTCGACATCGTCTCAAAATCGACGACTGCATAATTGTCAATCTCAAGATCATAATTGGATTCGAGCGTGTCAACCAGCATTTCGGGGCCTCCTGCCGCATACGCGTAATTCAGCTTATGCACTCCGCGCTCCGGAATATCCGCGTACAGATCGCGCATAAACGAAGTCAGGAAAATTTTTTCGGCCGCGGTGTTGATCGTCGCCAGGATCATCACATCCGAATTGCCGTTCCAGCTCTCGTCACGCCGGTCCGTCCCAATCAGGAGAATATTATAAATCGCTTCTTCTTCCGGAAGAACAGGCCCGCTCTCTTTTTCCATCTCCGATTCGGTCTCCGTCTCCTCGATTTCTGATTCCGTCTCTGTTTCCTCGGTTTCCGTCTCCGCGGCCCGGAACGAAGCGGCGTCCGTATCGTCTTCCTCCTCTTTTATCTGAAGGTCGTCCCACTCTTCTATCTGGAGAATCAGATCGTCCCCCAGCGGCTCCTGCTGAATAATTATCGTATCCGATGCCTCCGCCAGAACCGGCATCCCCATACATCCAAACAGCAGGGCTGCCAGCATCGCCGCAGTTCTCCCCGCAAATAATCTGTTACGCAATCTGCTCCTGGATAATCCGCCCATCTTTGTTTTTACACGTCTCCTCTCAGCCTTTCAGGTAATTTAATCACATGCATAATATTTTAGTACGCTTTCAAAGACAATGCAATCCCAAATTTCACCAGCAAATTATATGATCCGCGTTATTGTTTTTGTTCACCCTGCTGTGTGTTTTCCTGCTGCGCCTTTTCCAGTTTTCTCCTGCGGTCTGCTTCTGCCAGCGCATCCGCCCCCACTACTTCCGCAATGTTGGAGGCATGGTTTACGATTCTCGAAAAACTGTTCAGGGATTCCACAAACGTAAGTCCCTGATCGAAAGTACATTCCTTCAGCCGCAGACGCTCCATGTGATTTGTCTGCGCCTGCGTCACGCGCTTGATAATTTTGCGCCCTTTCTTCCGGATTGAGATCCACTGCTCGACGGTGATCTCCTGCACCAGGAAGCGCTCCATGACTTTATTGAGCAGCTCGATATCCATCGTGCAGATCTCCTGCAGCTCTTCCTTTGCCGATTCGGAATACTCCTGGCCGCTCTCATGGCACTGTTCCGCCTGCTCCAGAATCTTGATCGCGTGATCGCCGATCTGCTCAAGGTCATTGATCACATGGTACGTACAACCCATATACTTCGAGACGCTCTCCGGAAGTTCAATCGCGCTGACGTTGCTCAGATAACCTGTGATCTCCGACGTCAGATAATCTACAACCTGCTCGTTCTCACGGATCTGGGAAGCCTGCGACAGGTCGTCCCCGATCAGGGCTTCGGAAGCATTCTCCAGATTTTTCTTAACGATCCCGGACATACGCTGCACCTCACGCGCCACCTGCAGCGTGATGACGGCCGGCGAGCCCACCATATTCGGATCGATATATTCCAGCCTGTACGCGCTCTCGTGCGCCTGCTTCGGGATAATTTTGTACGTCATCTTAACTACCCAGTCGATGAACGGCAGAAGCAGCACGCCGGTCACCACCTTGAACAGAATGTGGAACAGCGAGATCTGGAAGACCGGACTCGGCGCCACGCGCTCGATGATGGCTGTGAGCGGCGTAAACATGGAAAGCGGAATAAAAATCACCGCGCCGATGAGATTAAAGATTAAATAAATGATCGCCGCGCGCTTTGCGTTGTTCTTCGCGTTGAACGCGGAGAGAATCGGCGGCGTCGAGGAACCGACGTTGATTCCGCAGACCAGGAAGGCCGCGAAATGCAGCGGCATCAATCCCTGCATCGCGAGTGCCTGCAGAACGCCGACCGCGGCCGAGGAACTCTGTATGACGGCGCAGAGGATCGCGCCGACCACAAAACCGAGCACCGGACTCTTCGCGTTTACAATAAATTCCTGGAACGGAGCGTAATCCTTCAGCGGGGACATCGCGCCGCTCATCGTGTGCAGACCCTGGAACAGAAGACCAAAGCCCAGGATGACCTGTCCGATGTAACGGTTGCGCTTTTTCTTTGAATACAGCATCATCACAGCGCCGATGCAGATACAGACCGGCGCGATTCCCGAGACGTCCAGCGCGATCAGCACGCTCGTGATCGTCGTACCGATATTGGCGCCGAATATAACGCCGGTCGCCTGCGCGAGATCCATGATCCCGGCATTGATAAAGCCCATGACCATGACCGTCGTCGCGGCGGAAGACTGAATGACGACCGTCACCAGCATACCCACAAGAAATCCGATAAAACGGTTGCGCGTAAGCTTTTCCAGCAGGTCCTTCATCTTTGGTCCTGCCGCAAGCTGGAGGCCTTCGCCCATATAGTTCATGCCGAACAGGAACAGGCCGAGACCGCCAAGCAATAAAATAATACTGTTAATTCCCATAAGTAATTTCCGCGGGACCTCTTTGTCCCACCCTCCCTTGTATGATTTGCAGTTTATCTGCAGCATGCATAACCACGTTCAGCATAACACACTTCCTGCAAAAATACAAAGGAATTGTAATTTTCATGTAAAATTTCTGTGATTCATGTATATTTATGTAAAAATCCGAAATTTAATCCCTCAGCTGTCTCTGCCCATAAGCGGCAGCGCCAGCCAGAATTCCACTCCCCCGTCCACGTTCCGGACGCCGCAGTCCCCGTGATGGATCTCCGTGATCTTCTTTACAAAATACAGGCCAAGCCCCGCGTTCCGGAATTCGCGCAGATTGGTCCGTCTGCTTCCCGATTCTTTGTAAAAACCTTTCCAGATCTGTCCCAGTTCTTCGTCCGCTATCGAAGAGCCCTCATTGTAAACGTACAGTTTCGCGCTGCCGTCCTCACAGACAAGCGTGATCCGGATCCCCTTTCCCTGCGGCGTATGCTGAAACGCGTTCATGATGTAATTATTCACCGCCTGTTCCAGGTAGGTGCGGTTTCCATAGACCGTGCAGCCCTCCTCGATCTCTGTCGACAGGCTGACCCTGTTCCGCTGGAACAGCGCGTCATATTTCTGAACCATGTACTGTACCATACCGGAAAAATCCATTTCCCGCAGTTCCATATCCTCCATCTGATGCTCCATGATCGTAAGGTCAAGCAGGTTGCCTACCAGCCGGGACATCTTGTCGATTTCCTCCCGGATGGAGGTGAAATAATAATCCTGGTCGATTCTGTCCCCCATCGACTGCAGCATCTCCATCTGTCCGGATATGACGGCAAGCGGAGTCTTCAGTTCATGGGAAACGCTGGCCACAAACTCCTGCCGGGCTTTTCTGTCCTCCTCGCTGCTTTCATCTCTCTCAGAATTTTCCCGCAAAACACCCTCTGCCTCTCTCTCTGCTTTCCGGCCAGGCGCTTCCGGATACGACATTTTTTCCAGGCACGCCCCGCTGTCCGTTTTGCCGCCGAACCTCCCGCCGTACAGGTTCTCATATACCTGCTCCGGAATAAACGCCAGCCTCATGGCCCTGGCATGAAGTATTATGTATCCAAGAAGAAACAGAAGTCCGGCGGCGGCGCACAGATATTTCGTCGTGTACCGGATCGCCGCTCCGGCCGAGCGAATCACCATACGGATATAGACATAATAAATCTTCTGCCCCTCAGATTTCTCCCGCGCGTCTGACCCTGGATCTTTTGATCCTTCTGTCTCGAGATCCTCCCCCTGTATAAGAAGGCCGCGCAGACGAATCGAGCGGAAATTCCGGTTTTTGCGAATATAAATATCAGGTTCTTCCTGAAAACACTCTTCATAGGGAATCATATATCGATCAATGATCTGCTCCTGCCGGACCTGACGCTCCACCTTGTTTGAGTAGACAAACTGAAATTCATCGTCCGTGATCACAATCTCATACCTGCCGTCCAAAAATCCCTGCAGGATCTCCGTATCCTCCTCGTCCTCCACGTTCAGCTCAGCAAAATTAACCCCGGCAAGCGCATGATACACTTCTTTCATGTCCGCCACTTTTACCACGGTATAAAAAGGATACGCCAGGACGGAATACAGCAGAATCACAAGACACACGGCTGCCAGCAGAACCAGCGCGGGATTCTGAAAAAACTCCCCGATTCTGCCGCGCGCTCTGCGCAGTAATTTCATTCGTTATCTCCCCCAAACAGATAGCCCGCGCCGTACACCGACCGGATATAATCGCATTCGTCCCCCAGTTTCCTGCGGAGCTGTTTCACCATCGTATCCACAGTCCGGATATCCCCCACATAATCGTAGCCCCAGACGGCGTCCAGTATCGCTCCCCGGCTCAGGACAACATTGCTGTGCTCCATAAAATAAAGGAGAAGCTCATACTCTTTGCGCGTCGTCTCTATATACCGCCCCTTCCAGTATACCTTCTGAGCTTCCAGCTCCACACTGATGTTTCCAAATTCCAGGCAGCTCCTGAATTTGCCCGCGCGCTTCAAAAGCGCTTCAATCCGGAGCCTGACAAGCTCAAGCGTATAAGGCTTCGTCACATAATCGTCCGCTCCGCGCTCAAACCCGTTCACCTGATCCTCCACCGAGGACCGTGCCGTCAGCATGATCACCGGCGTATCCATCACCCGGCGTATCTCCCGCAGCACCTCGTATCCGTCAAGATCCGGCAGAATGACATCCAGAAGAATCAGATCGATCTTCTTCTGCTCACGGTAAAATATCTGCAGGGCCTCCTGTCCGCTTTCCGCTGTCAGAGTCTCATAATCCTGGAGTTTCAGGTAATCCTCCATCGTCCTCGACAGTTTCTTCTCGTCCTCTACAATTAAAATTTTATTTTTCTTCATACGAAATACTCCTTGTAATTTCGAATCGATATATTTTTTATAGGGAACGACAAAACGATTTTCGTTTTGCTCGTTCCCTGCGCCGAATTTGTGCCGCTCAAGCGGCATTTTACCGCTTCAAATTCGTGCGCGTCTCCACTCCGTTCCGGTCGGCGCTGGACGAATGTCCACTGGACATTCAGCGCCCCGGAGGGTATAGCAAACGGCAAATATTTTTGTCGTTTGCTATAAAAACCCCTTTCATAGTACCCGAGGAATGTGATAAAATTATGTCAGCTCAACAAACCGGTAATATTTCTGTAATAAATTTTATTTTTATGTAACTTATTTCAAAACCATATTTCTCCCATATTCTTCTGATAAAATAAAAAATTATTTCTGGTTTCGTTCAGCCTGCCGTCTGTCGGCGGCAGCATATGGCCGCGGATATTTTCCGCGGACCGCAGCAGAATCCGGCAGAATAAGGAGTATAACAAAAATGATATAATAAGGAGAACAGGCATGTCAACACTTTATCTTCACATAGGACCTCCGAAAACAGGCACCACCACCATTCAGAATTTTCTGTCTGACAACCAGAAGGCGCTCAACGCCCACGGGATCTGTTTTCCGGATCCCGGGTACCGGTATCCCGGCATTGACCCTCACCGCACCGGGCATTTTCTGGTCAGGCAGCGGCCCGCGGAAGGACAGAAAATTTCAGATTTTAAAAAAGGAATGAATAAACTCCAGAAGCTCTTTGAACAATATGATTCGGTTATTCTTTCAGACGAAGGGATCTGGAAGGACAGCATTCGGATGACGCGCTTCTGGCCGCGCATTTCCAAAGAGCTGAAAGATCGGAAGATCGATCTGAAGGTGATCGTATACCTGCGCCGTCAGGATCTCTGGGTGCAGTCCTTCTGGTCACAGAAAATAAAAGTCGGGAAAACTTCGCTTAGTTTCCAGGAGTTCCTGCAGTTTCTCCGGGAATCCTCCTATCCGATGGACTACTGCGCCTATATGGACGCCCTCTCCGGCATGTTCGGGAAAGAAGCGCTGATCATCCGGATCATGGAAAAAGAACAGTTCCGGGGCCCCGAACACAGCCTTGTGTCCGATTTTCTGGATATTTTCGGCCTGTCACTGTCCGACGGCTTTGTCGAACAGCAGGAACTGCGCAATCCAAAAATCAGCGGCACCTATCTGGAAATCAAGCGGATGCTGAATATGCTGCCCTGGTTTCAGAGTACCAGGATCAACTCCTTCACGGGCATAATCCGGCAGGTACAGGAGCTGAATCCTTTCCAGTATGATCTGAAAGGACATTCCTTCTTCGCCCCCGGCGAGCAGAAGCAGTTCCGCGACTCCTTCACGGAGTCCAACAGCCGTCTGGCAAGAGAATACCTGGGACGGGAGGACGGAATCCTCTTCCTCGAAAACAAAGACGAGCTGCCTGTGGAGCCCATCAAAGACAGGGATCTGATCAACGATACCGTCCTGGTCTGCGGAACCATCCTGCAGAGCCTGAAAAAACGGGATACGGAGCAAAAACAGACGATCCGCGCGCTCTCCGAAAAAATAGACGCTCTCTCCCGGGAAGTGAGCACCCTTTCCGGCGAAGTGAAAGCGCTCGCCCAGGAAAACACCAGACTTAAAAAAAGCATGGAGGCAAACTCTTTCCGGGGCAGGCTCCGGAGAGTTAAAAAGCATCTGACATAATCTTCTTCATTTGCTTTCACAAAAAGACAGCCCTGTCGGCTTTGTCCGGCAGGGTTTGTCTTTTAATTCCCCCTTGCCTATCTGTCCGATTTCAGTTATAATAGCTGGAGTTTCATCTTCAGATCCGAATCTCTGTACTATATCAGACCAGACAACAAATACACGACTACTTTATTAAGGAGCATTTTCTATGAGTAATATGACCCACCTTGACAAACTGGAGGCGGAAGCTATTTACATCATGCGTGAGGTTGCCGCCGAATGTGAAAAACCGGTAATGCTTTATTCCATCGGTAAGGATTCTTCTGTCATGCTTCATCTCGCTTTAAAAGCTTTCTATCCGGAAAAACCTCCTTTTCCTTTTCTGCATGTAAATACGACCTGGAAATTCCGGGAGATGATCGAATTCCGGGACCGCATGGCAAAAAAGCACGGGATTGAAATTCTGGAATACATTAATCAGGACGGTCTTGCACAGGGAATTAATCCGTTTGATCACGGTTCCGCCTACACGGATATCATGAAAACGCAGGCGCTCAAGCAGGCGCTTGACAAATATGGTTTTACCGCCGCTTTCGGAGGAGGCCGCCGCGACGAAGAAAAATCCCGGGCAAAGGAACGTATCTTCTCGTTCCGCAATGCAAGCCATGCCTGGGATCCCAAGAATCAGCGCCCTGAAATGTGGAAGCTGTACAATACAAAGGTCAATCAGGGCGAGGAGATCCGGGTATTTCCGATCTCAAACTGGACGGAAGCCGACATCTGGCAGTACATCCGCCAGGAAAACATTGAGATCGTCCCCCTCTATTTTGCAAAGGAGCGCCCGTTTGTGCGCCGCAACGGCAACATCATCATGATCGACGACGACCGCATGAAGCTGCTGCCCGGCGAAAAGATCGAACATGGCAAAATCCGCTTCCGCACGCTTGGCTGTTATCCGCTGACCGGCGGAATCGAGAGCGAGGCGGACACGCTCGACGCAATCATCAGCGAAACCCTGGGCGCGGTTTCTTCTGAGAGAACCAGCCGCGTCATCGACAGTGACAGCGGTTCGGCGAGCATGGAAAAGAGAAAGAGGGAGGGATATTTTTAATATGAACAGTCTTCTCAAATTCATCACCTGCGGAAGCGTGGACGACGGAAAATCCACACTGATCGGCCACATGCTCTACGACGCCAAGCTCCTTTTCGCGGACCAGGAACGCGCGCTTGAGCTCGACAGCCGTATGGGGTCGCGCGGAGGCGCGATCGACTACTCCCTGCTCCTCGACGGTCTGATGGCCGAGCGCGAACAGGGAATCACGATCGATGTCGCTTACCGCTACTTCACCACAGAAAAACGTTCTTTCATTGTCGCGGACACGCCGGGCCATGAAGAGTACACGCGGAATATGGCGGTGGGCGCTTCTTTTGCCGACCTCGCGGTCATCCTTGTCGACGCCACGCACGGCGTGCTCGTCCAGACACGCCGCCACACGCGCATCTGTTCCATGATGGGCATCGAGCATTTTGTCTTCGCGGTCAACAAAATGGATCTGGTCAATTATGACGAGAGCCGTTTCCGCAAGATTTCAAAAGATATCCAGCGCATGGTAAAGGAATATGATTACCGGAGCCTGCAGATCCTTCCCGTCTCCGCGACGGAAGGAGACAATGTCACCAACCGCTCCAGGCGTATGCCGTGGTTCCGCGGAGCCGCTCTCCTGGAGTACCTCGAAAATATCAACACGGACAAGGTTTCGACAGAAGACGGCTTCTGCATGCCGGTGCAGAGAGTCTGCCGCCCCGATTATACGTTCCGCGGCTTCCAGGGAGAGATCGCGTCGGGCGCCGTCAGCGTCGGCGATGAGATCACGACTCTGCCGTCCAATGAAAAGGCTGTCGTAAAACGGATTATCGACGCCGGAAAAGACGTCGAAACTTCCGACGCGGGCCACGCGGTCACCATCGCGCTCGACCGCGAGGTGGACGTTTCCAGAGGCTGCGTCCTCACAAGGGACGCGCAGCTTACCGTCGGCAATCTGTTCACGGCGCGGCTTCTCTGGATGGACGACTCCCATCTGGTAGCCGGAAGAAACTACTACCTCAAGCTCGGCACGAAAATGATCCCCGCCGTCGTGATGCATATCCACTGCAAGATCGACGTCAACACGGGAAATGAAATTCCTGCCGACACCACCTACAAAAATGAGATCGTCGACTGCGACATTTCCGTCTCCGACCGGATCGTCTTCGACGAGTTTCAGAATAACCACACGCTGGGATCCCTGATCCTGATCGACCGGATCACAAACATGACTTCCGCCTGCGGCATCATCACGAATGTTCTGCGCCGCGCGGACAATTTGAGATGGCAGGAGCATGACATCACACGGCAGCTGCGCGCACAGCAGAAAGGCCAGAAACCTGTGACGATCTGGATGACCGGCCTCTCCGGCTCCGGCAAATCCACGCTCGCCAACGAGCTGGAAAAACGGCTTGTCGCGCTCGGCAAGCACACGATGCTTCTCGACGGAGACAACATCCGCATGGGCCTGAACAAAAACCTCGGATTCCGCGAGACGGACCGCATCGAAAATATCCGGCGTATCGCTGAGGTGGCCAAGCTGATGAACGACGCCGGACTGATCACGATCACCGCGTTCATCTCCCCCTATCTCAGAGACAGGCGCAACGCCCGTGAGATCATCGGAGAAGAAAGTTTCCTCGAGGTATACGTCAGCACACCGCTTGAGGAATGCGAGCGGCGCGATGTAAAAGGACTTTACAAGAAGGCCCGCGCCGGCGAGATTTCCTACTTTACCGGCATTTCGAGCCCGTATGAAGTTCCGAAAAAACCGGAAGTGATCGTAGATACCAGTACCATGCCGCTGGATGACTGTGTCGACGTCATCCTGAAAGCGCTCGGCGAAGATTAAGCACAAGGAGGAAGTTATGGCAACCGTTTATCTGCATATAGGTCTCCCGAAAACCGGTTCCACCACAATTCAGGTCTTTACCTGTGACAACCGGGAGGTTTTCGAGAAATTTGGTATCTGCTATCCGCTGTTTGACTACAGCTATGAGATGGTATCCTTCCGGCGCAACGGACATTTTCTCTTTGCCCCCTATGTCAATGAGGACGGAAAGCTGGACCGTACCCGCCCCGCTGCCGAATATGAGGAGGGGCTGAACAAGCTGGAAGAGATCAGTAAGCAGTATGACAAGATTCTCCTCACGGACGAGGGACTCTGGTGGGGAAGTCATACCCGCGAAAATTTCTGGGAACAGTTAAAGGAAGACATGAACAAAAGGGGCCTCGATGTCCGGATCATCGTTTATCTGCGCCGCCAGGATTCCTGGATCGAATCGCACTGGGCGCAGAATATCCGCGACGGCCGGACCTGCCTCACGATGCATGATTATCTTGACTACATGAAAGACAGGGGCTATCCTCTCGATTACTACGCGTATATCAGCAAATTCGCGGAAATTTTCGGGAAGGATCACCTGCATATAAAGATCCTTGAGCGCGGCCAGTTCAAGGGAGCGGAGCACACGCTCCAGTCCGATTTTCTTGATATCTTCGGACTCTCCCTGTCGGACGGATTCCGGGTAAAGCAGGACGTATACAACGCAAAATTCGAGGGCAATTACCTGGAAATCAAGCGTCTGATGAACCTTCTCCCTGAGCTGCGCACGAGAAAGCATATTGTTTTTGACGGCATCACGAAGCTGGATCTGAAGAATCCCGCGAAGCGCGACTACAGCATGTATTCCTTCTTTGCTCCGGAGGACCGCAAAGTCTTCCGGGAACAGTTTGAGGAATCCAACCGCAGGCTGGCTGTTGAGTTTCTCGGACGCGAGGACGGTATCCTTTTCTACGATCCTCCAAAAGATCTGCCGGAACTGACCATCAACGAGGGCGATCTCCTGCGTGATTCGATCCTTCTCTATGGAAAAATATTTGATATCATCCAGAAGCAGAATGAAGCCGCCAAAGAACAGCTGGCCGGGCAGGAGGGCAATCAGACAGCCAGGCAGCTGGCGCTGAAGCACACCGTCTACCATATGGTCGACAAAAGAATGACGGAACATGAACGGGTCATCAGTCAGATGTTCCAGCAGGTTCTGGACAAACAGCTTCGTTCCATCAGAGACATGAAGGCCGAACTGAAAGCGGAACAGAAAAAGAACATCCAGGAAATGAAAAAAGAACTCAGGGATGAGCAGAAACAGCTCATCAAAAATCTGAAAAAAGAGCTGCGGGAAGAATTAAAAGCAGATCTGCAGAAGAACACAAAAGAGACAAAGGCGCTGCAAAGCGACCTCAAGGCGCTCCGGGAGGACGTGCTCTTCTACCGGCTCAAACGAAAGATCCGCCATATAAAAGGCTCCGACCAGTAGATAAAAGTAAATATATAGTTTGCAGACAGGCCGAATCCCCCGAAAAGGATCCGGCCTGTTTTTTGAACATCCTATTTTTCCCTGTATCTGTCTCTTTTCTTCAGGCTTTCCCACTGTGACTGTCCGCCTTCGGCGGCGTCCCCTCCACAATCCCGAACGCCACCAGAAGCGCCCAGACATACGGCGCTCCAAAAACATTCAGGCTCTTGGGACCTTTCACCTCATCCGGACGTTCCCCGATCTTTTTCAGCGCATTCGCAAACGTGGCCCTGGTGATGGACCGCGAACGCCTGTCCACAAACATCTCCCCGCCGCGGATCGTATACTGAAACGGCAGCTTTTTGGCTGTATAAAATATCTCTCCCTGTCTGGCCTCAAGAATTTTCCACAAATCCTCCGTCTTCTGCTCAACTCCGGTCTTTTTTTCTTTTATATCCATCCCGCTGCTCCTCTGCCAAAACTGTCACAAAATTTCTTTTATTGTAACGTGAAGACTACAGGAAATCAAGTGAAATTGACATTTTTTAAATGTCAAGCAGCCACCCATTCTTTTTCAGCCAGGAGCGGCGTTCCTGATAGTCCGGGAGCACACGCTTTACATGGCTCCAGAACCGGTCCGAATGGTTCATCTCAAGGCGGTGGCAGAGCTCATGAACCACCACATAATCGAGCACTTCCGGCGGCGCCAGGATCAGCTTCCAGGTAAAATTAAGGTTTCCTTTGCTGCTGCAGCTCCCCCAGCGGGTCTTCTGGTCCCGGATTGTAATTCTGCCGTAGGTCACGCCAAGAATCGGCGCATAGTACGCGGCCCGCTCCGCAATCCGCACCCTCGCCGCTTCCATTCCGGCGCGGCGCTGCTCTTCGGTGACGTCGCCTGTCTGCTCTCTCATCTGCTGCCGCCGCTCCATCTTCGCCACGCTCCTGCCAAGCCACTCCTTTTTCTCCTCGACAAACGCACGTATCCGGGCTTCCGGCATTTTGTACGGCGCGCGGACGATCACACGTCCCTCTCTCGTCACCTCGAGGGACAGTGTTTTTCTCGCGCTGCGGATGATTTCAATTGTAACCGGCTTTTCCATCTTCTCCCATCCTTCCCCGCTGTAAAAATCCTGCTCCCGACAGAACTCCTGCTTCTGCTTAGTACTGCCCTGCGCAATTAACGGTGAATTCTGCACCAGCTGTTTCCGCCAGTACTGCGTTGTCGTCAGTCAGCGATGCCACCACAAAACAATCACAAATTCTTGAGAAACCGCTGTTTCCCCCGGGATGAGCTGAACCACAGCCATCCGATTTTTTACACGCTCCGCAGACGCGCCTCAATTTCTCTGCCCCGGTCCTCGAACAGAAGATTCTTATTATAAAAGTAGTAGCGTTCGCACTCGTATTCCTGCAGAAAACGGATGCTGTAGTAATCCGCGTTCAGCTCCGTGATGAAGATGACCATCTCCTGTCCTGTTCCGAACGCGGCCTCGAGAAAGTCAAAGGCATGCTCCAGCATCTCCCCCGCACGGTCCCGATGGTCTTCCAGCTCATCCTGCTGCCCGTCAAACCACTGCCGAAGCCACATAAAGGCATCTTCGCCGGTCACATGACCTTGCTTTTTCAATTCGAGCGACAGATCCTCCAGTTTTCTGACCACACTGCGGTAAATCTGCACATCCTGGCGGGACAGAAGCTCCGCCTGACGCTGCCGCTCAAATTCCTGCGTGAATTTCTCCATTCCTTCGTCGAAGATCTGCTGCGGGGATTTATATCCAGAAGTTTCCCGGCTGTCGGCTCCTGCTGCTTCCGAAAATCTGTTCTCGGGATGATTCTCCTGTCCGCCGCTCTCCGCTTCTTTTGGAATCCGGATGAAATCATCCTGCCAGTTTTCCCGGCTGACATTTCCTTCTCCGCTATCTCCCTCTTTCGAGGAAAGACTCCTCTCCGGCCGATTCCCCGACCCGGCGGTCTGCAGCTCATCCCGAACAAATTTCAGCTGCCCGAACAGCAGCTCCAGTTCCTTCTCAGACCGCGCGATCGCCGCAAACTCATTCCGGCACCGCGCAAGCAGAAGGCTCACGACTCCGAGCCGCTCATCGAACGACGCGTGCGCCGCTTTCTTCAGCAGAAGATCATCGATCGTCCCGGCGAGCACCGCGTCAAGCTGATAGTCCATCTGATATTTCTCATAAAGCTCAAGATAATTCGCGAAATCTTTCGCGATCTTTTCATGCTGGATATACTGAACGATCACCTCGCGGTCAGCCTTTTTCCCAAGCTTCTCATACACTTCAAGAAGTCTGGAAAGATCCTCCCAGCCGCGCGGCGTCGCAAATTGTCTGCCGTCTACCGTCGTCTCCATGCGGTAGAAATATCCGGTCCGCGCCGTGAGATACGAAGTGATAGCTGGATGAATCTGCTCCTTCACGGCATATTCCTTCCAGACTGAAAAGTCCGGCTCCACCTCGATTTTCTTCACGCGGTCCATTGTCACAACGTCAAATTCCCGGACGGATTTGTTATACTCCGGTGGATTGCCCGCGGCCACGATGATCCATCCCTCGGGAATCGCGTGATTGCCGAACGTCTTGTACTGCAGGAACTGCAGCATCGCCGGAGCCAGCGTCTCCGAGACACAATTGATCTCATCCAGAAACAGAATTCCCTCTGAGAGTCCCGTCTTCTCCATCTTCTCGTAAACCGCGGCCACGATCTCACTCATCGTGTAGCCGGTCACAGTATACTCAGTCCCGCCGAACAGTTTCTGCGAGATAAACGGAAGGCCGAGCGCACTCTGCCTCGTGTGGTGGGTAATCGTATACGCCACAAGACCGATTCCGCATTCGCGCGCGATCTGCTCCATAATCTGCGTTTTGCCGATGCCCGGCGCTCCCAAAAGAAGCACCGGACGCTGACGGACCGGAGGAATCACATATTCCCCGTCCTTATCCTTTAAAAGATACGACTCGATCGTATCTTTGATTTCTTCCTTTGCCCGTTTAATATTCATATTCTCTGTCACTCTTTTCGAAAATTCGCGCCCCTGCACCTATTCGCAAAGTCTACGCTCCGCTGCGGATCTCCACTCCGTTTCGGTCGGTTCTAAACGAGCGCTGCTGACGCTCAGAACCGGCGCCAAACGTGTGCCACTGGCACACGGCGTCACATCGCTCATATTCATTCGCGCTGCTGTTTTGCTCATATGGGGGAACGTCTTTCATCATATATCATCAAAGATCACCGGGATCTGCGCCTTGAACTGTGCAAGAAGCTCCTTCGCGAGCACCCGGATATCCGGATGCGCCGCCGCGTCGCCGCGCAGCTTCAGAAAATGTCTCCACTCGCGCAGATTCATCGTCACCATGATCTCCGTCTTCGTGCAGGTTGGAAGCACGGACCGCGCCGTCTGCGGTTTGCAGCCGTCGGCAAGCAGCGCAAAGTAATACTTCTCCGCGGCTTTCATTGCCTCAAGCCAGTCCTGATACTCCTGTGTGCCCTCCCTGATATCCACCGGACAGATCACCGTGATCTCATTGCTGAATTTGTCTTTGGAATAATTGCAGTACCGCGTGCTCTCCTGCGCGTAGCTCGCGATGCGGTGACGCACAATCTCGTGGGAAATTCCGCGGTCCGTCGTAAATTTTACCGTGATGTTATAATGCTCAATCACGGCCTCATGGCCGCGCCTGACAATGCCCGCGACAAATTTTTCGGCGGAATCTTCCGTAATATTGTCCTCTGACTTATAGCAGACTCTCCCTACCTTTTCAATATGCGCAAGTATTTCCTGTCCGTTGACTGGGGTGATGATTTCCACATTCGGCTGAATTATTTTCATGATTTTCCTGTCCTTTCCTCCGTGGTGCGCCCCGCCTGCAGGGCATGAACGTCCTTCTTTTTAACGCTGCATCTCCATCAAAAACTCCTTCACCGCATCCGTCATCGCTTCCAGGTGATAATCAAAGCAGTGCGTATCCCCGGGCACGATCACCAGCTTTGCGTTGGCGTAGAGCTTTTCCGCTCTCTGCGCGTATTCCAGCGGAACCGCCTCGTCCTTGTCTCCCTGCACAATCAGTACCGGACCGCGGAAACGTTCAATCTCATCTTCCACATGAATCGTCTGGGCTACCCGGATATAATTGCCGTTCAGCCGCAGGTCATCCGTCTCCAGAAGATCCGGAACATGATCAGGGTCAAAGGATCTCCCCAGCAGGTTCCCCTGTCTCGCTCCGTCCGGGATCATCCAGGCAGGCGAAAGAGGAATGATCGCCTTAAAATCATCCGCTCTCATGCCGCCCACGAGCATGGTGAGCAGACCGCCCTGCGAGTGGCCGCAGAGATACAGATCGCTGACAAAATCCAGCGTCTTCGCGTAGTCAACCACTGCCAGCGCGTTTGTCACCCATTTGTAAAGCGTGTGATCCTCAAATCGGCCGCCGCTTTTGCCATGACCGTACATCTCCACCCTGAGGGCGGCAAAGCCCACAGCATTTGCGGTCTGGGCGGCGGCGATGATATGCCTCTCCTCCATATGTCCGGTAAAACCATGGATCACGATCACCAGCGGACATTTCCCGGATTCATCCTGCATGGTTTCCGGCATATCCAGTTTCGCGTGAAGTCTGATCCCGTCATCTTCAATAAAAAATTCCTTCATGAATATTTCCTCCTTACTGTGAAAGTCCGTCTCTATGCAAAGGCAGACGGCAAATTTATTTGCCTGGCTGACTTCTGCATAAGAGACACAAGCAGGTATGAGCAAAACAGCGATGCGAACGAACGTGAGCAGCGTGATTTGCGAATACATGCAGGAGTGCGTGAGCTGCGAAGCAGCGGAGCAATCCGTGGACTTTCTTACTTTATACTGTGAAAGTCCGTCTCTATGCAAAGGCAGACGGCAAATTTATTTGCCTGGCTGACTTCTGCATAAGAGACACAA
>CANQAR010000055.1 GCA_947588845.1 uncultured Lachnospiraceae bacterium | reverse complement strand
TCTGCATCAGTACAAAATTATTAACGTATTAAGGAGGAAAATTGTATGAACTACGCGGAGGAATCTTTAAAACTGCATGAACAGTGGAAGGGCAAGATCGAGGTGATCGCCACCGTCCCGGTTGCGACGAAGGATGATCTGTCTCTGGCTTACACACCAGGAGTTGCGCAGCCCTGCCTGGAGATTCAGAAAAATGAGGAGAAATCCTACGAGCTCACCCGCAGACACAACATGTGCGCGGTGATCACCGACGGCAGCGCTGTGCTTGGCCTTGGCGATATCGGCCCTGTGGCAGGCATGCCGGTTATGGAAGGAAAATGCGTCCTGTTCAAGGCATTCGGCAATGTGGACGCGTTTCCGCTCTGCGTCAAGACGAAAGATGTAGATGCGTTTGTCAATACGGTGGCGCTGATTTCCGGTTCCTTCGGAGGAATCAATCTTGAGGATATCTCGGCTCCGCGCTGTTTTGAGATCGAGCGCAAGCTGAAGGAGAGGTGCGATATCCCAATCTTCCACGATGACCAGCACGGGACGGCGGTTATTTCACTTGCGGGCCTTACGAACGCGCTGAAGGTTGTCGGCAAGAAGAAAGAGGATGTGAAGGTTGTCACTTCCGGAGCAGGCGCTGCGGCGATCTCGATCGTGAGACTGCTTCTGGCTGCGGGATTTAAGAACATTACGATGTGCGACCGTTCCGGAGCGATCTACGCGGGCCGTGAGAAGGGTATGAACTGGATCAAGGAAGAGATGGCGCAGGTGACGAACCTGGAGAAGAAGCAGGGTACGCTGGCGGACATGCTGGTGGGAGCGGATGTGTTTATCGGTGTATCCGCGCCGGGTCAGGTGACAAAAGAGATGGTGCAGACGATGAACAAGGACGCGATCATCTTTGCGTGCGCGAATCCGACGCCGGAAATTTTCCCGGATGAGGCGAAGGCAGGCGGAGCGGCAGTAGTATCGACCGGGCGCAGCGATTTCCCGAACCAGATCAACAACGTGCTTGCGTTCCCGGGAATTTTCCGCGGTACATTTGATGTGCGTGCAAAAGACATCAACGAGGAGATGAAGATGGCGGCTGCGAAGGCGCTGGCGGATCTGATTTCCGACGAGGAGCTGAACGCCGACTATATCATCCCGAAGGCATTTGACCCGAGAGTAGGCCCGGCGGTGGCGAAAGCTGTTGCGGAGGCGGCGAGAAAGAGCGGAGTTGCGAGAATCTGAGGGGACTTATCTGGAATTTTTAAGAACTATGCTTAACGAAGGAGGAAATCTGCGATGACAAAATCAACGTATAAATTATTTAATCTGCCGTGGCATTTCTTTGCCATCTTTGCGGCGGTCGTGCTTATTGCAACCTATATGGGCGTCCTCCCGGTCGGAATGGGTGGCTGCTTTGCCTTTATGATCGTGATCGGTACGATCCTGAATGAGATCGGAAATCACACGCCGATCGTTCGCTCTTATCTTGGAGGCGGGGCGATCGTGGTTATCTTTGGTTCGGCTCTCATGAATTATTTTGGCCTGATCCCGGCCCTTGTAGAGACGCTTGAGGACGGAACGGCTGTCTATAACATGCATCTGTTCCATGATCTCGACCTGCTTGGCGCGATCAAAAATTTCTTTCAGCCGACCGGCGCGTTCCTTGATTTCTATATCGCGGCGCTGATTACTGGCTCCATCCTCGGCATGAACCGCAAACTGCTGGTGAAGGCTGCGGTGCGTTACTTCCCGGCAATCTTCGGCGGACTGCTCTTTGCGTTCGCGGGCTGCACGCTTCTCGGTGCGGTGACCGGTTTTGGCGCGATCCGCGCGCTGCTTCTCATTGCGCTTCCAATCATGGGCGGCGGCATGGGAGCGGGAGCAACGCCTCTCTCGAAGATTTTTGAAGGTGCGGGAACCATGACAGCGGCGGAAGCTATCTCCGTTATGACCCCGGCGGTGGCGATCGGAAACGCGATCTCCATCGTGATTGCCGGAATCATTGTAAAGGTTCTGTCCAGCAAAAAATGGAACGGCCAGGGAACGCTGATGCAGGCCGGAACGGTGGACCCGAAAGAGCTGGAAATCAGCCCCGAGATGCAGAAAAAACGTGATACGATCTCCCTGAATAAAATGGGAGTCGGACTCCTGGTATCCTGTTCGTTCTTCGCGTTTGGTTATATTCTGAGCGGCATCTGGTCCGCGCTTGTTCCGTCCGTCACGATCCACGCTTACGCATGGATGATCATCACGGTGGCAGCCTGCAAGATTTTCGACATTATCCCGGAGGATATCGAGATTGCCTGCTATCAGTGGTTCCAGTTTATCATGAAGAATCTGACGACGACCCTGCTCATGGGTATCGGCGTCTGCTACCTCGATATCGGACAGGTGATCGAGAGCTTCTCACTGCTCTACCTGGTACTCTGTCTTGTTACCTGCCTCGGCGCGTTTTTCGGCGCGGCTCTGGTTGGAAAACTTGTCGGATTTTATCCAGTTGAGGCCGGTGTGACAGCTGGACTGTGCATGTCAAACATGGGCGGAACCGGCGACGTGGCGGTGCTTTCCGCGGCGGACCGTATGGAGCTCATGCCGTTTGCGCAGATTTCTTCCCGGCTTGGAGGCGCGATTATCCTGCTTCTCGGCAGTTTGATGCTCTCGACGCTGGGCGGCCTGTTGTGACGGTTCGCATTGTCCGAACAGCTGAACAGAAAAATAATATTGTGATATTTTTAATGGCGGTCAGATTATGGCCGCCGTTTTTAAATGCGCAGTAACAAGAACTAAAAGTGTGTGCGTATGATGGCAGAACACATGGCTGGACAGTATAGGTGCTGCAGGGTAAAATCTGAAAGAAGCTGAAGGTTCTAAGAAATAAATAATAATCACTTGATACAATAAAAATTCACTAATAGTTAATCATATATTTTTAGAACTTTCTATTGAATTTTGAATCTGTTTATGTTAGAATAATGCAGGAAAAGAGATGTTTATAGTAAATAATAAAAAAGTTGTTTGTTTACTGATTCAGGATTGCGGAAGCATGGGATGGAAAATAATCTGCGGTATTGTTCTCTGATCTGACAGACAGATACACGAAAGGAGGAGTAAACTGTGACTGATAATGAATTACTGCTTGCGCTGTCTAATGTAATGGACAGAAAGCTGGACACAAAAATGACCGCGCTGTCTGATACAATGGACAGAAAGCTGGACACAAAAATGGCCGCGCTGTCTGATACAATGGACAGAAAGCTGGACGCAAAAATGGCCGCGCTGTTTGATGCGATGGACAGAAAGCTGGATGAAAAATTAGACATGAAATTAAACCCTGTTAAAGCTGACCTGACCGGCATTAAAATGACATTGGAAAATAATATTCTGCCAAGACTGCAGAATATAGAATCCTGTTATGTAAGTACATATGAGAGATATCGTGACTGCGCGGATCAGATGCAGGCTGCCTGTGATGATGTTGCATTGCTAAAAAAGGTGGTAGCAGAACATAGTGAGAAGCTGAAAAAAATATGATAGTATGTTTGGGAAAGAAAGAAGATAGACGGGCCGAAATACGCTGTGCGGATTTCAGCCCATTGTCTATGCGCAGGCCCGTGTAAGGAAAATAGCTGCTGACGCAGCACACGGGCCGCGCAGACGAGCAGGAGGGAAAGCCGCCTCCCGCTCGATCCAAGGATAGAAATCGCTCCTGCCGAATGCAGGAATATTTTTTGCAATGTGCATCAGATCTGTTTATCTGTCGGTTACGGCTTCCGTGTCTGTTTCAGTCTGAAAGTCTGCCTCCGTCTCAGCCGCGGTCTGAGAATCTGCATCGGTTTCAGCTTTTGTTTCCGCATCGGTTCCAGCCTGAAAGTCTGCTTCCGTCTCAGCCGCATCCTGAGAATCCACGTCTGTTTCTGTTTCCGTCTCTGATTCGCTTTCCGGTTCCGCCTCAAAATCTTCGGCAGTCCAGCCAAGGATTTTTTCGATGAGATCGGCTGCCATGGTATGAATTTCCGTGGAGCCTTCCTGCTGTACATAATAATTGCCGCTCTCATCTGTGGTGCCGATATGGAGAATGAGCTGCTGTACCGCGCTGGTGTCCCCGGTGTTTTCCGTATCTGTCTCAGTTTCGGAGGAAAGAGCTTCTGCCTCTGTACTGTTTATCTCAGATTCGTTTCCGGATATTTCTGTTTCGGTTTCCGCAAGGTTCTTTTCGGTTTCATCGGAACTGTCTGTCTCATCCGAATCGCCGGCACTGTCATCTTTCCAGGAAATCGTGACCGTGGCGGTCGGCGGGTTCAGTCCGTACTGTTCCGGAGTGGTGCAGTTGTAGTCCAGGAAATCAACGTAGGAGAGTCCGGTCAAATCAGAGATACTTTGACTGACGGCGTCCTGATCCACATCTGCAAGCGTGGTGTCCCGGTCTGAGACGGTCCAGAGGTTATCCTCAAGGGAGAGAATAAGCGACTGCGAGTCAAGAGATACGTCCACATTGGTGATATCGGAAGCCATGAGCGTCGGAAGTTCTTCGCCTGCGGCATAATCATAGAGATTGTCCGAGAGGGAAGAGCGCAGTTCGGTGCTGATGGTGTAGAGCGTGGAACTGTCGTCGTTCAGCATGATATAGTCGTCGCCGGTGGAATTGTTTGTATTTCCGAGCGCGATGGTCGTCTCTGTCCCGTCCTGTGTGGTCACAATGATCGTGTTCTGAGGCGCATCAAGGCCATATTCGGAGAGCGCGGCGGTATCTGTCAGTGTTCTTACTGCGCCGAGCGGAGCAAGATATTCGAGCATATTTGTGATCGGTGAGGAATCTACCGGGAAATCCGCATCCTCCGCAAGGCTCCAGTTGTCTGTATCGTCCGTCCGGCTGAAAGTGGCGGAAGAACCGTCGATCTGGAAGGATACTGAGCGCACTTCGTCCGGACTGATTGTCAGGATTGGTTCCGTGCCGTCTTCTTCTGCCGCTTCCTGCTCCGCCTTCTCGTTGTTGTTTTTCAGCACCAGATAAGCGCCGGTCAGCAGCACGAGGCAGAGACAGCAAAGCAGCAGGGTAACAGGTTTTCGTTTCATAAATGTCCCTTTCTTTCTTGAATTAAGTTTACTGTCTGCGTCTGCGGTACCAGACGAAGAGTCCGTACAGCAGAAATGCGCCCGGAATGATGGCGGTCACGAGGATCCCCCACATGCTTCCGGCCTGAGAGGTTACGGTCAGAGGACTGAGACTGAGGCTTCTCGACGGGATGGATATATTCACTTCATTTCCGCAGAAACTGCTCAGAATGTTCTGGAACAGCTTGAAGTTGCCTCCCGCGACCATCTGGTCAGCCGACGGGTCAAGGATCGTCGATGAGGTGAACACTGCGAGATTCGTCTGTGCCTTTTCGGAAGCGGCGGCGTTTTCTCCGCTGTCGCCATCCTCATCTGAATTTTCAGTGGAATCTTCGGTTGTGCTCTCGACAGCAGCCATATCCTCTTCGGTCAGGTTTTCTGTGCTGTCTTCCAGGTCATCCTCAGCTGTGCTTTCAGCAGAGGAATCCGGTTCCGATTCGGTCAGGTTTTCCGTGCTGTCTTCATCTGCAGGTTCTGCTGTATTTTCGTCCCCGGTTTCTGTTTCTTCTTCGGATGCGGGTTCGTCCGCATCTTCAGCGCCGGAATCAGGCAGATTCTCCGCGTTTTCCAGATTTCCGAGATTAACAGGCATGCCTGTCTGCAGATCCGAAGTTTCCGGTCCTTTGGCGACATCCGCGAGCAGATCCTCCGTCAGCTCGACTTCCTCCGTGACGACAGTGCCCAGACTGAAGGGACCATCGGCATCTCCGTCTTCCTTTAAATAAGTCGTCATGTTTGCGGCGTCCGTCTTGGAGTAGGCGGCATCCGAGGTGGAGAGAAGTTCCGTGAAGGAGAGTGTGTCGCGCAGTTCTGAATCTGTGGTCAGTCCCTGCGCCGCCGCCAGCAGGACATAGCTGCTGCCGTCTGTCATATCCACGGTGTAGTCGGTACTCTGAATATCGGGCACAAGGTAATAGGGAACCTGGATAAAGTGTCCGTTGTCGCCTTCAATTACCACGCCTTCCACGCGGCTTACGCCGTACCAGGCAAGGATGGAATCAAGGTTCGGCATTTCCTGTTCCGAATAATCGGTGATGATGACCGCGCTTCCGCCGGTGCGCAGATAATCCAGCACCTTGTCTGTTTCTGCCTCGCTCAGATCAGACGCGGGAGAGAAGATCAGCAGACAGTCCGTATCCTCCGGAACCTGGTCGGCGGTCAGAAGATTCAGATCCTGCAGAGTAATGTTCTGCTTTTCGATCAGGCTTGTCACGGACTCGTCCAGCTCGGACTCTCCGTGTCCGGTCAGCTGACAGAGTACAGGAAGGTCGTCAGATGTGACAGCGGCGAGCGCGCTTGTGATCTGTCCTTCGGCGTCAAAGCCCGTCGTCTCGTAGGAATAATAATTGTAGTTAAATTCAGTCTCATACATATCGTCATAGGAGACTGCGCGGCTGTTGTCCCCGCAGACTGCGATCACACTGTTGTCAGAGAGCGTTTCGCTTGTGTACTGAGCGGTGAAGTTCGGGGACAGCACGGGATCTTTTTCCACAACTGAAATATGCGAGGAAAGTCCGTCATACCGCTCAAGCAGCCGGGAAACCGTCTCGTCGCGAGAACTGTCCTGCACGATATAGTAGAGCGTCACGTCCTTGTCAAGAGAAGCGGCCACCTCTTCCGTCTGAGGGCGCAGTGTGTACAGCTTCTGCGTGCTGAGATCAAACTGCGTGTACTGGACCGGCAATTCGGCGGCCAGCAGATTGAGAACGATGACGGATGCAGCCACAACAGCCGTGAGAAGGGTGCTGTAGGATCCGCTGCGCACCCGTCTTTTGTCCGGCTTTGCGGGAATACGGCGCCGCGCAGAGTCCTTGTCTTTTGTTTTATGTGATGGAAATTTTATGTTCATGGCCAGCTCCTCCTAACTCCAGCGCCGTTTCTGTATGGACTGAACCGTCAGAAACAGGCAGAATACAATAATGCTGAGGTAATAAATGACACCCGACAGGTCGAAGATTCCGTTTGTAAATTCGGAGAACCGGTCGGTTATGGCAAATATGCCCAGAATTTTCTGAATCAGCCCTTCATACACGGAAGGCCGGAGGAAAAACAGGGCGGTCAGAGCTCCCTCGGCGAGCAGAAAGCCGGCGGCGGCAATCATGAGGTGCGCTGTCATATAATAGAGAAGGAAAGCGGCTGCAGCGGCCGCGGCGGCCAGCGCGTAAAAGGAGGCGGAAGCCGTTTCCGGGAAAAAGTTGGCGATTCCGTTCATGATATAGCAGACAAACAGAACCAGGAAGGTCAGCACGGCTGCGATCACCTGATTTTCCGTGGTGGAGGACAGGTAAAGTCCGATCGCGAGAAAACTGCAGGCAAGCAGAAACAGGCCGGCCAGCGCGGTGTAGGATTCCGGAAGAGAGACGCTTCCAAACTGCGTCAGAACCAGCGGATAGACTGCCATGACCAGCGTGGGAATCAGGAGTACCGTGACGAGCGCCAGATATTTTCCAATCACGATGCCGGAAATGGATACCGGGGAAGTGAGAAGCAGCTGGTCGGTCTTCTGCCTGCGCTCTTCTGCCAGGATTCTCATGGTGAGGACGGGCACGGCGATCAGAAAGATCACCACGATCGCTTCAAGCGTGTAAGAAAACAACGGATAACCGCCTCTTAGATGGTATGCCGTGAAATATATGCCGGTTACAACCAGAATGAATGCGATGAACAGATAGCCGGTCATCGAATTCAGAAAACTTTTAACTTCTCTGCGGTAAATTGCTGCCATTGTCATCCCCTCCTTCTTCAGTCTGTGTCTCTTCATCACCGGTCAGCTCAAGGAAGATATCCTCAAGCGACATTTTTGACAGCTGCATATTCAGAATTGCGGCATTCTGTTTTGCACAGTCGAAAAACAGAGCTTCCCTCAGGTCCGTCTGCGTTTCGGTGCGGATGACCGCGTCCCACGCGCCGTTTTCCGCGGATGGTTCGAGCGTGTAGGAGAGAATCTTATCCTGTCCGTTCAGGATGGAGCGAAGCGTCTGTTCCTTCGTCCGGACGGTGAGCTGGAGCGTGTTCGTGCCGGCCATCAGAAGCGGCAGGTTTTCCGGAGTATCGCTTGCGACCAGCTTCCCGTGGGAAATGATCATGATATGATCGCAGACCGCACTAATCTCAGAAAGAATATGTGAACTTAAGATGACAGTATGTTTTCTGCCGAGTCCCCGGATCAAGTCGCGTATCTCAATGATCTGCCGCGGGTCCAGTCCTACCATCGGTTCATCGAGGATGATGACGGGGGGATAGCCCAGAAGCGCCTGCGCCAGACCGGTACGCTGACGGTAGCCTTTGGAGAGATTGCGGATCAGACGATTCTGCATGTCGGTGATGCCGGTCGTCTCCATCAGCTCCGCGATCATGCTCTGCGTATCCCTGCGCGGAATCTTTTTAAGTCCGGCCGCGAAGACGAGATATTCCTTCACTGTCATGTCCGGATAGAGAGGCGGGATTTCGGGGAGGTAGCCGATGGATTTCCGGGCAGCCTCCGGCTCGTCGAGGATATTATGGCCGCTGATCCGCACCTCGCCTGAGGTGGGGGCGATATATCCCGTCATAATGTTCATTGTAGTAGATTTTCCGGCTCCGTTCGGGCCGAGGAAACCGTAGATCTGTCCCTCTCCGACGGTAAATGAGAGATCGTCGACAGCCAGATGGTTTCCGTAACGTTTTGTAAGATGTTCGACTTCAATCAAAGAAAATCACTCCCTGCTGATTAGTTTTGTCCATTCTATGCAATAATTGTGTTTATTTTTCGAAGGAATTGTGTCTGATTTGTGTGCTGCCGGGGAAAGGAAGACTGCGCCACGAAAGAGGCATTGCTGCGTTCACGACCGTTACAGTTCACACCACCACTGAGCTCGAGGTGATTTCCGGGCAGATTGCCCGGAAATTCCGAGGTCTGAGGCGCGAAATGCTGCGAAGGCAGCATTTCTGTGCATACCTGAGTATGCAGAAAAGCCTCCAGTGGAGGGTTTTCTGTATCGCGAAGCGTTGTTGCTGGTCACGGAGTGAACAGTGACTCACGACCTGCAAGGGAGTGACAGTAACGTATAGTCATGCTTGCCATGCGGGGAAATATCGTTTATAATGAAGCCTGCGGGGTCTGGAGATCATACGTGAAGGGTATGAACTTGAGACCCGAAAAGCGTGATTACAAAAGAGATGACTGCATATACATGAAAGAGGAACTGCGGGGGGAAATGAAAAATGCATGAGGGGACAGGAAGCGGGGAGAGAAGCGGGAGCCGCTACCAGGAAAAAAGACAGGCTGCAAAGACGGGGAACGGAGGATATTCCGATCCGATTCAGGTGGTGTCTCTGGAGACGGGGCACAGGACCAGGGAAGACGGCCGGCCGGAGAAAAAGATAGGAAAGCTTTCGGATTCACATCGGAAGTCTGCGGGGAGATCAGGGAGCTTTGGATCAAAAAAGAATGACAGCGAAGAGTTTCTCAGGCTTATAAATTCTTCCAGGAAAAGTAAAGAGGACGAGACTTTGGGCAGCAGGGAGCTTACCTGGCAGGAGCGTCTGCAGCAGCGCAGAATCAGGCAGGTACACCGGATTCTCTGGGGCTGCGCCGGCGTGTTTGCCGTCATTTACGCTGCCGCTGCGGTTTATTTCTCGGCGCATTTTTATGAGGGAAGCACCATTTACGGGATTGACTGCAGTCAGATGACTGCCGCGGAAGCGAAAGAAGAGGTGGCGGAAAGACTTGGGGAGAGCGTGCTGACGATTCAGGAGCGGGAAGGTCGGCAGGAAACGATCCGGGCGGACCAGATTGACCTGAGATTTGTCGACGACAACAGCATCGACCAGAAGCTGAAAGCGCAGCGCTCGTATCTGTGGCCGGTCATGTTTCTTCTCGATAAATCCGGTTCGCGGATTGCTTTTACCTACGACAAGGAAAAAGCGAAGACGGTGCTGGGTCAGCTGGAGTGTTTCAATGATATCCTTGCGGTGCGTCCCAGGGATGCTTATATCGAGGGAACCTCGGAGGGGTTTGAGATTGTCCCGGAAGAGATCGGGACGACGCTGGACAAGGAGAAAGCGTCTGAGGCGGTTTTTGCCGCTCTGGATCAGGGAAAAGAAACCGTATCTTTTGAGGAAGAAGGCTGTTACCTGAATCCTTCGGTGTACCGGGATGACGAGCAGCTCAATCAGGATGTCATGGCGATGAACGATCTGGTTCAGGCACGTGTCACGTATGAGTTCGGAGACAGGACGGAGGTGCTGGATGCCTCTGTCATGCAGGACTGGATTGTGAAGCTTTCCGACGGAACCTTTGCGGTGGACGACTCAAAGGCGGAACTGTACGTGGAAGCGCTTGCCAGAAAGTATGACACGTTTGGCATGGAACGTCAGTTCACGACTTCCTACGGGACGGTAGTGTCGCTTTACGGCGGAGATTATGGCTGGGCGATCGACCAGGCCGCGACTTTGCGGCAGCTGCTGAACGCGATTCAGGGGAAAGAGGACGTAACGCTCGAGCCAGAATATCTCTACACGGCCATGAGCCGGAATGAGAACGATATCGGTGACACTTATGTGGAAATCTGTATTTCTCAGCAGAGGATGATCTGTTATAAGGACGGGAATGTAGTTTCGGACACCCCGGTTGTGACGGGAAATCCGAACAAGGGTCATGCGACGCCGTCGGGAGGCGTGTGGTCCATCGACGCGAAAATGCGGGATTACGTCCTGAAAGGAGAGGATTATCAGACACCGGTGGATTACTGGATGCCTTTCAACGGGGATGTCGGAATCCACGATCTCCAGGCAAGGGCTTATTTCGGAGGAAGCATTTACCTGACGAACGGTTCACATGGCTGTGTGAATACGCCGTACGACCAGGTTCAGATTATTTACAATGCGGTGGAGATCGGAACGCCTGTGATCGTATATGATTCCCCGTGATCCGGGCCGGTTTTGGATTGCCGGATGTGAAAAATCAGGCAGAAAGGCAGAGCGAAGTGCGGTAGTTTTCATATGATAGTGCTTTACCGTGCTGAAATTACGTGTTATAATGGCAAGGTTACTGTAAAAGTTCAGCGCTCCGGCGCTGAACGCGCGAAAATGCGGACGCAAAAGCGAAAGGAGAAAACTGTAGTGCGTAAAGAGATTGATAGGAAGACAAGAGATGAGAGGCTGGCGGAGCTCGTAAAGTACTGCATGATTTCAGGAGCGCTTGATCTGAATCTGTATCAGGAGTACGATGTAAAACGGGGACTGCGTGAATCTGACGGCAAGGGCGTCCTGACAGGCCTGACAGAAATTTCGGACGTTGTGGCGTTTCAGACCGTTCACGGCCGGAAGGTTCCGATGGACGGACAGCTCTACTATCAGGGCTACAATGTCATGGATCTTACGAAAGGCTTCCAGAAGAGAAAGTTTAATTTTGAGGAAATTACGTACCTTCTGCTGTTCGGGGCGCTGCCGAATGAACAGCAGCTGCAGGAATTTATTGAGATATTGAGTCAGTACCGGGAACTGCCGGATAAATTTGTACGGGATGTCATCATGAAGGCGCCGAGCATGGATATTATGAACGCGCTCCAGAAAGGTGTGCTGACGCTCTATTCTTATGACGACAATCCGGACGATATTTCCATTCCGAATGTTCTGAAACAGTCGCTGGAACTGATCGCGACGCTGCCGCTGATCTCGGTGTATGCGTATCACGCGTATCAGCACTACCACAACGACAAGAGCCTGGTCATCCGCTATCCGAAGCCGGAGCTCTCCACGGCGGAGAATATTCTGCGGATTCTGCGGGTGGACGGCCGCTACACAGAGCTGGAAGCCCAGGTGCTTGACATTGCCCTGGTGATCCACGCGGAGCACGGCGGTGGAAATAACTCCTCGTTTACGACACATGTCGTTTCTTCCACCGGCACGGATACTTATTCTGCGATTGCCGCCTCGCTGGGTTCCCTGAAAGGGCCGAAGCACGGCGGAGCGAATCTGAAGGTGGAGAATATGTTCCGGGATATCAAGGCAAATGTAGCGGACTGGTCGGATGAGAACGCGATCCGGGAATACCTGATGAAGATTATCAATAAGGAAGCGTTTGACGGGAGCGGCCTGATTTACGGGATGGGACATGCCGTGTACACGCTTTCAGATCCGCGTGCCGTTATCCTGAAAAAATACGCGAAAAGCCTCTCCGAGGAAAAAGGCCGTACGGAGGAATTTGCGCTGTATGAGAATGTGGAGCGCATCGCGTCGGAACTGCTGACAAGCCGCAAGAAGCTGCACAAGCCGATCTGCTGCAACGTCGATTTTTACAGCGGTTTTGTTTACTCAATGCTCGGAATTCCGAGGCAGATGTTCACGCCGATCTTTGCGATTTCCCGTATTTCTGGCTGGTGCGCGCATAGGATTGAGGAGCTGGTCAATGAGGGAAAGATCATACGTCCGGCTTACAAATATGTAGGGCACCACAGAGAGTATGTGGATCTTCCGGGAAGATAGAACAGGACGCGGAAAATCAGACAACGGGAGGAAAGCGGATGCAGAATGCATTTGTGAAACTGGAACATGTGACGAAGGTCTACCGCATGGGGGAAGTTGAGATCCGTGCGGTGGACGGAATCGACTTTGAAATAGGAAAAGGTGAGTTTACGGTGATTGTCGGTCCCAGCGGGGCCGGCAAGACGACCGTGCTGAATATTCTGGGAGGCATGGATACGGCGAGCGGCGGAAGCGTACTTGTGGACGGAGAGGATATCGCGAAATATTCCCACCGGAAACTGATCGGCTTTCGCCGCAACGACATAGGCTTTGTCTTCCAGTTTTATAATCTGATACCAAATCTGACGGCGCTCGAGAATGTGGAGCTCGCGCTTCAGATCTGCAAGAACCCGCTGCGCGCCGACGAGGTGCTGCGGGAAGTAGGGCTTGGGGAACGTCTTGGTAATTTCCCGGCGCAGCTTTCCGGGGGCGAACAGCAGAGAGTTTCGATCGCCCGCGCGCTTGCCAAGAATCCGAAGCTGCTGCTCTGCGATGAGCCGACGGGAGCGCTCGACTATCAGACCGGCAAAGCGATTCTGAAACTTTTGCAGGATACCTGCCGGGAAAAAGGGATGACGGTCATTGTGATCACGCATAATCTGGCGATTGCTCCGATGGCGGACCGGGTGATCCGGATTAAAAACGGACGGGTTTCCAGTATGGAGCTTAACAGCCATCCAATACCTGTAGAACAGATTGAGTGGTAAATGGGAAAATGAACAGGAATGAAATTTGAGTTAAGTGGTGACATATGAAGAAGAAAGCGTTAAAGAAAGACTTTCGGGTCGAAGTCCGGAAGAGTCTGAACCGTTTTTTATCCATATTTTTTATTGTGGCAATGGGAGTCGCTTTCTATTCCGGGATACAGGCGGCGGCCCCCGATATGAAGATCACAGGGGACAGTTATTTTGACGACAGCCGCCTGATGGATCTGCGTGTGATCAGTACGCTGGGGATCACGGAGGACGATCTGGAGGCGCTTCGCAAAGTTGAAGGAGTTTCTTATGTGGAAGGCGCATATCAGGAGGACGTTTTCTCGGGAGAAGGAGAGAACCGGAGCGTGCTGCGCATCGAGTCCCTTCCGGAAGGAGTGAATCATCCCGCCGCGGAGGAAGGAGAACTGCCGCAGAAGCCGGGGGACTGTTTTCTTGACTCCGCATATGCGCTTGAGAGCGGGTATGAGGTCGGAGATACGCTGGAAGTTGTCTTTTCCGGGGATGAGGAGGACAGCCAGCTTGTGAGGGATACGTTTACGGTCTGCGGTCTGGGGAACAGCCCGACTTATATCGCGTTTGAGCGCGGAAGCACGACGCTTGGAAACGGAGAAGTGTCAGGCTTTGCCTACGTTCTTCCGGAGGATTTTGATACGGAAGTGTACAGCATGGCCTATGTGCTGGTGGACGGAGCCAGGGAGCTCATGGCTTATACGGATGAATACGACGATGTGGTGGAGGCGGTGTCCGACCGGATCGAAGAGATTCAGGACGTGCGCTGCGAGGCCCGGTACCATGAGGTGATGGAGGAAGCCCAGTCGGAGCTTGAGAGCGGAAAGCAGGAACTCGCGGACGGGAAACAGGAGCTGGAGGATGCGAAGCAGAAGCTTGCGGATGCCGAGAGCGAAGCGGAATCTGAGCTTTCCGAGGCAGAAGCAGAGCTTATCGAGGGAGAATCGGAGCTTGAGAGCGGAAAGCAGGAGCTGGAAGATGCGAAGCAGGAGGTTGCCGACGCAGAAAGAGAGCTGACGGACGGCGAAGCTGAGCTTGCCGAAAAGGAAGCCGAGCTGAATGACGGGATCGCGCAGCTTGCGGATGCCAGAAAAACACTTATGGACGGAGAGACCTCCTGGAAATCCGGGAAGGATCAGTATGAAAAGGAATCCGCGAAAGCGCAGAAGGAACTTGCCGCGGCGCAGAAGCAGCTTGACGATGGCAGGGCGGAACTGAAAAAGGGAAGAAAAGAGTACAAGGCAGCCAAAAAACAGCTGGAAGAAGGAGAACAGGCGTATAATGCCGGTGTGAAGCAGCTGGAGGAAGCACAGGCAGAGTATGACGCCGGGACAGAACAGCTTGCGCAGGGCCAGGCGCAGTATGAAGCGGGGGCCGCGGCGCTTGCGCAGAGCCAGGCGCAGTATGCTGCGGGGATGGAGCAGTTCCGGCAGGGTCAGGCGCAGTATGAGGCGGGAGCCGCCAGGCTTGCGGAGGCGCAGGCGGGATATGATACAGGAATGGCGGCGCTTGCGGAATATGAGGCCGGAGAGAAAGCGCTTGAGGAGCTTGGGCAGAACATTGAAGGACTGAGGGCCGCCGTAAGCGGAGGAGAAAGTCAGCTGGCGGGGTTGAGAGAACAGCTTGGCGTTCTGCAGAGTCTGGGAGGAGGCTCCGTTCAGGGTATGGCCGAAGACGGCGGAAGCGGCGTTCCGGAAGACAGCGGAAATCCAGGGGACGGAAGCTCTGGCGGAGGCGCTCAGGAGGGAGATATCCCCGGCGGAAGTGAAAATCCGGAGGGGGAAATTCCCGGCGGAAATGAGAATCCGGGGGGAGGCGAAACGGAGCCTCCGGAAGACCACAGCCAGGAAATCACGCAGCTGGAGGCTCAGATCGCCGGACTGGAGGCCGAACTTGCGGCCTCGCGGGAGACGCTTGCAGCGCTGGAAGCACAGTATTCGGCGGGACAGGCGGAGATAGAAGCCCGAAGACCGGAGATAGAAGCGCTGAATGTACAGCTGACGGAGGCAAAGGCGCAGCTTGACGCGGGATACGCTGAGCTTAATGCCTCAAAAGAAGTGCTTGACAGGACCTCCGGGCAGCTGACGGAAGCGAAAGCACAGCTTGACGCGGGATATGCGGAACTTGCCGCGTCAAAACAGGAGCTTGACGCAGGTCAGGCGGAACTTGCCGCCGCGAAGGAACAGCTGGATTCCGGTCAGGCGGAACTCGCCGCGAATAAGCAGCAGATCGAGCAGGGAAAAAAAGAGCTGAAGGCGGCAAAAAAACAGCTTAGCGCCGCAAAGCAGGAGATTACGGACGGTCAGGCGGAAGTGGATGCCGGCTACAAGGAACTTGCCGCCGCGAAAGCGGAGCTTGACCAGGCGCGGAAGGAGCTGGATAACGGCTGGGCCGAGTGGAACAGTTCGCAGGCGACGGTTCTGGACGGACAGCGGCAGATCGAGGAAGCGAAGCAGGAGCTTGCAGATGGCTGGAAAGAGCTGGAAGATGCGAAGCAGGAGATCGCGGACGGCGAAAAAGAGATAGAAGAGAACGAGCAGAAGCTTGCGGACGGCTGGAAAGACTACGAGGAAGGGAAACAGACGGCCGAGGAGGAGATTGCGGACGCGAAGCAGGAGATCGCCGATGCCGAGGAGGAGATTGCGGATGCGGAGCAGGAGATCGCCGACGGAGAGAAAGAGATCGCGAAGATCAAGGTCCCGGACTGGTACATCTACAACCGCGACGCCCTCCCGGAGAATACCGGATATGGGGAGAACGCGGAGCGTATGTCAAATATCGGGGAGGTATTTCCTGTATTGTTTTTCCTTGTGGCCGCTCTGATCAGTCTCACGACCATGACGAGAATGGTGGAGGAAGAGCGCACACAGATCGGCACGCTCAAGGCGCTCGGCTACAGCAAGAGCGCGATTGCCTCCAAATATCTGAAATACGCGTTCTACGCGACGCTCGGCGGAAGCGTTGTCGGGATTCTGTTTGGAGAGAAAGTGTTTCCATGGGTTATCATCACGGCCTACGGAATCATGTATCAGCATCTCCCGGCGGTGCTCGTCCCGTACAACTGGGACTTCGGGCTTGTCGCGGCGGCGGTCGCCCTGGTCTGTACGCTGGCGGCGACATTCTCCGCCTGTCGGCGTGAACTGCGGGCCGTTCCGGCAGAGCTGATGCGTCCGCCCGCGCCGAAACAGGGCAAGCGGGTGCTGCTTGAGCATCTTCCGTTTCTCTGGAAGCGCTTGAGCTTTTCGTGGAAATCAACGGTGCGGAACCTTCTCCGCTATAAAAAGAGATTCCTGATGACGGTCATCGGAATCGGCGGCTGCATGGGGCTGCTGCTGGTCGGTTACGGTCTGCGGGATTCGATCATGGATGTGGCGATTCTGCAGTTCGATGAGCTCCAGCATTATGAAGCCATGCTGATTCTTGATACGGATGAGGACGAGGAAGAGAAACAGAAAGTGATACAGGCGGTGGAGCAGGATGACAGACTTGCGTTTTCTTCCCTGAGCTATATGCAGAAGGTTGACGTGAAACCGGAGCATGAGCAGAAAAATCAGAAGGAGTGGTCGGCCTATTTGCAGGTTGTGAAATCGCAGGAGGATCTGGATCCGCTGTTTACGTTCCGCGACAGGGAGACGAAGGAACCGTACGCGCTTGACGATACCGGAGCGATCGTGACGGAGAAGATCGCGGCGGAATTTGAACTGGAACCAGGGGATCACATCCTTGTGGAAGACGAAGATAACGGGATGCTCTCCATTCCGGTCGCGCAGGTCTGCGAGAATTATCTGTCGCATTACATTTACTTGACGCCGGCGCTGTACGAGGAAGTGTTTGGAAAAGAGCCGGAGTACAACAGCATACTGATGATCGCGGGCGAAGACCACCAGGAGGATCTGCAGAAAATCGGGGCAGAGCTGCTGGAATACGACGCGGCTTTGAACATCTCGTACACCTATACGCTTGCGGATCAGCTCAACAACATGCTGAGCGCGCTCGACGTTGTCATGATCGTGCTGATCGTGTCGGCCGGAATGCTCGCGTTTGTCGTGCTCTACAACCTGAACAACATCAATATCAACGAGCGGAAGCGGGAACTCGCGACACTCAAGGTCCTTGGATTCTACGATGGGGAAGTAGGGGCGTACGTGTACCGGGAAAATGTCATTCTGACACTGGTCGGGGCGTTCCTTGGAATATTCATCGGGAAGTTCCTGCACAGCTTCGTCATACTGACGGTGGAAGTGGACTCCTGCATGTTCGGGAGGGATATCAAGCCGATGAGCTATCTGTACGGCGTGCTGTATACATTTGCATTCTCAATCATTGTGAACGCGGTTATGTACTTTAAGCTGAAGAAAATTGATATGGTGGAATCTTTGAAAAGTATTGAATAAATAGAAATGTCCTCAAATAGACAGAGGCGCTGCAAAGCGGCAGGCGGTTGGCTAAATCCCTCAAAAGAGGGTGAGGCTTATGCGGATTACGTTACATATCGGTAAATTTACCGTTACGATCATCGTGAAAAGCAACTACCGCCACTCGGCCAAGTGACGGCAGTTTAAGTAAATCTTAAATTTGCTCTGATCAAAGCCAACCGCTTGTCGCAGCGCCTCTTTCTGTCTTTATTATATGCAGGACAAGGCAAAATGTCAACGCTGATCCTCTGATCTTTTCGTCGTTTTTTACAGCCAGATTACTGCCCGTAGTAGGCGTTTGCGCCGTGCTTTCTCAGGAAATGTTTGTCCTTGATGGAATCCGGAGCCGGAACGACGCGCGGATTGATCATCTCGGTCTGCGCCGCCATCTTGGCGACTTCCTCGAGAACAACGGAGTTGTGAACGGCCTCTGCTCCGTCCTTGCCCCAGGTGAACGGGCCGTGGTTCTTGCACAGAACAGCCGGGACATAAACAGGATTGATGCCTCTCGTCTTAAAGGTTTCGATGATCACAAGGCCGGTGTTACGCTCGTACGCCTCGTCGATCTCCTCGGGAGTCAGGTTGCGCGCGCACGGAATCGGACCGTACATATAATCTGCATGGGTTGTTCCGTAGCAGGGGATGTCTCTTCCGGCCTGTGCCCAGGAAGTTGCCCACGGAGAGTGCGTATGTACGACGCCGCCGATTTCCGGGAAAGCCTTGTACAGCTCCAGATGGGTCGCTGTGTCGGATGACGGTTTGTATCTGCCTTCCACGCGGTTTCCGTTCAGATCCATGATCACCATATCGTCGGGAGTCAGCTTTTCGTAATCAACGCCGCTCGGTTTGATCGCGAACAGTCCGCTCTCGCGGTCGATCTCACTGACATTACCCCACGTATAGGTCACAAGGCCGTGGCGCGGGAGCTCCATATTTGCTTCGTAGACACGTTTTTTGAGTTCTTCTAACATAAATAACCTCCTTGGTTGAGCTTCACAGCAGCAGAAGATATCGGTTTCTCTTTGCCTGCCGCCGCTGTTTCCATCTGTTTCCGGCAGTTCATCTCTCTGTCCGAAAAGATATGAGAGAATCCTTGCGTTTTTTGTTGAAAAATAATGATTATGTTCTTAATTATCATACTCCCATTTGGGATATCCGTCCAGTATATAAATGAAAATACTGTCTGCACTCATCTGTAGGTTGTGAACGGAATGGCTGACGTGTGAACCGCGGTTATTCTGTCACCGTGTACAGAGCCACCTCATCGATCTCTCGGTTCGTCGCAACGATAGTGTCTTTCCCGTCTTTGTTCACAAAATGCATCGCGTTCGCGCAGCCGGTGTTCTTGTCAATGTACTCGGTCTTGTAAGTGCCGGCCTCTGCGTCCCAGGTGATTGCGATCGTGTTCTTTGTTCCTTTTCTCCAGCCGACAATCCAGGTCTTTTTTCCGAGCATCTCGCACGCCCAGGTCGCGTGAACCATCTCGGTCTCTGCTTCCGGATCACCGTATTTCCACTGCGGAACGTAGTTGCCGTGCTCGTCAAGGTGATAGATGGTGATGGAGTTGCCGTGGAACGGGCTGATGCAGCCGAGCTCCGGCTTTCCGTCGCCGTCAAAATCGATCAGGACAGAGTCGCTTGACGGAACGGCGCTGATCTGCGTTACGGTCCAGTCCGCGCCCTGGACAGCGGGCGGATCGAAGAGGAAAGTTCCTTCCTCGCAGCCTACAAGCGCTGCGTCGTGGCCGCCGTGTTTGATGAGAGAGTAGCCGTGATTTTTGAGCATGCCGCCCTTGATCAGCTTCAGCTCAAGCGGATGGTTCTCGTCAAAAGAAGAGAGATCCGACGGAAGCACAGCGCCGTAGCATGCGCCCGGGAAACGCCAGTCATTCTTGTACTCATGGCCGGTCTTCAGGCAGCAGACGATCAGATAATTTGTGCCGCCGCTGGAGAGGATGCCGAATCTGTGGACGAACGGAGCATTGCAGAGCGTGCGTACTTCCCAGTTGTCCTTTGACTTCGGTGTGACGATCACGATCTTCGCGTTGAGGGAATCGTTCGGGGAGTAGAATTTGTGGGTGGCGAGAAACTGGCCGTCCGTGCCCGGAACCGGCGTCATGGTCATGACTCCGCCCGGCTCGGTCCAGACAGTCTCAAGCTGTGTGCCGTCCTCCGCGAAGAGATAGCATGGATCCTGTTTTTCAGCCGCCACGAGGAAACAGTTCTCACCTTTGTAAGTGAGGGCGGATATTGCGTAGCATTTATTTAAATTCGAAATAACTTTTTTCTCAACTTTCATTATATAAACCTCCAAAATCTAGATGTTTGAGGCAGGCGGACTATTGTTTTGTCCGGCTGGCCTCACAGCCTGGCTGTTGTTTTGTGCGGTTGTTTTCGCAGTCAGCCTGAAATTTTCTCTGCCTGTATCCTGCTCAGGTCGTCTGCTGTTTATCCAGAATCGCGCTCATGCTGCTGCAGGCGAACTTGATGTCGTCCTTCCAGCTCGCATTTCCGACATCCCACATCTCGGTGACGTAACGCCTCACGCCCAGATCCCATGCCTTGGCGATCACGGAATTGAAGTCCACATGGCCGGTGAGGAAGGGGATTTCTCTGAATTTTCCGGGAACCGTTTCTTTTAAATGAAGGGCAAAAATATGGTCGCGCCCGGTCTCGAGGTCATCTAGCACGCTGGTATGGTAGCTGACCGCGGCGTTTGTCAGGTTCCCGGAATCCGGGTAGACGCCGAGATAGGGATTGTCCACGATCGTGACGTATTTCATCGCCTTCTCGGTCGTGTTCATAAATTCGGTCTCCATGGTCTCAAAGCCCATGACGATTCCTTTCGAGGCGGCCATCAGGGTCGCTTTTTTCAGATTTTCGCAGAAGAGACGCTCGCTTTCCTCGTTTCCCTGTTCATAGTAGACATCGTAGCCCGCGAGCTGAATGATCCGGATGCCGAGATCGTCCGCGAGCTGAATCGCCTTCTCCATGATCTCCATACTGCGTCTGCGCACTTCGGGGTCGGAGGCACCAAATGGATATTTGCGGTGGCCGGAAAGACACATACTTCTGAGCGGAATTCCGACCTCGCGCATGGTCCGGATCAGTTCCAGGCGTTCTTCGCCGTCCCAGTCCAGACGGGCCAGCTTGTCGTCTGTCTCATCGATGCTGATTTCGACAAAATCATAGCCGCATTCTTTTGCACATTCAAGTTTTTCTTTCCAGCTCAGGGTCTTGGGCATGGCCTTTTCGTACAGGCCGATCGAATATGCTTTCATGTATCAACCTTCCTTTCAAGTTTGTTTATACGCTGCTGTAGTGCGGCGGCAGTCTGTGCATTTAATGAACATTAATGAACATAAAAACAAAACAACTAAATGAACATTATTTGACTGCATAAAACACAATAAACAAACGTATAAAATCGTAAAAATGATTATACTATCCCAAAACACCATTTTCAAGTGGGATAATGAACATTTATACGTTATTTTTGATTTTTGTTAAAAACGTAAAAATAAAATTTCGTCAAAATAACGATAAAAACGATCATAAAAACAGAAAATCTGAAAAACAGATCGCTGAAAAATACATAAATTCCTTGAAAATAAAGGATTTTTTGCTGGTTTAAAAAATTATGCAATCTGCACAAAAATAAAAAAGAAACGAACTGAATTTCGGATAATGAACATATAATCAAACAAAAGAGGTATTGCATTTTCATGTTTATTACGCTATAGTTAAGGACAAGAAAACAGAAAAAGGAGGAGCAATGCAAGATGAGCAAAGTTTCTGAAATGACTCGGGAAAAATGGATCATGAGCACGTTTCCTGAGTGGGGTACCTGGCTGGTTGAGGATATTGAGAATGCGGTAGTTGAACCGGGCAATGTCGCCATGTGGTGGCTGGGATGTACCGGCGTGTGGTTCAAGACTCCGGGAGGAGCAAATATCACGATCGACCTGTGGTGCGGAAACGGCAAGCGCACACACGGCGACAATAAGATGAAACCTGGACACCAGATGGCAAATATGTGCGGCGGCCGCCTGATGCAGCCGAACCTGCGCAACGTGCCGTTCGTGATCGATCCGTTTGCGTTCAAGCAGGTGGATGCGGTTCTCGCGACACATTATCATCAGGATCATATGTCCGCAGAGTGGGCAGCGCATGTACTTCAGAGCAAAATGACAACAACAGACGAGAACGGCAAGGAGATTCCGGTACCGTTCATCGGACCGAAGAAATCCGTTGAGACATGGGTAAAATGGGGTGTTCCGGAAGACCGCTGCGTGACAGTGAAGCCGGGCGATGTGATCAAGATCAAGGATCTTGAGATCGTATGTCTTGACAGTTTCGACCGTACCTGCATCGTGACGACGGATTCCACCGGAGAAGACAGGGAAGAGCTGACCGGCGTATGCCCGACCGATATGGATGAGAAAGCGGTCAACTATCTGGTGAAGACTCCGGGCGGAAATATCTATCACTCGGGAGATTCCCATTTCTCGATCTACTTTGCAAAACACGGAAAAGATTACGATATCGACGTGGCGTTCGGCTCCTTCGGCGAGAACCCGATCGGTATGCAGGATAAGATGACTTCCATCGATGTCCTTCGTATGGCGGAGAACCTGCAGTGCAAGGTGGTTATCCCGATCCACTGGGATGTATGGACGAACTTCCAGGCGGACTGCGAAGAGATCAAACTTCTCTACGACTTCAAGAAAGATCGCAATGAGTACAAGTTCCATCCGTTCTTCTGGCAGGTAGGCGGCAAGTACGTGTATCCGCAGGATAAGGATAAGATCTATTATCATCACCGCAGAGGATTTGAGGACTGCTTCGAGCATCCGCAGAACATTCCGTACAGATCCTGCTTATAAAAGCTGATATAACACTGCATTAATTCCAGAATAACAGGGCGGCTGTAAGTTTTGGGCTGGAACAGGGCGGAAAAAACTGCAGGCCAAAAAAGCAGTGCGGTGCAGGAGTGTGTAAGCACAAAACGCTCCGTGTTTTTCTCACGGAGGCATTTAAGAATGGTTAAGGAGGATATGTTATGGCTACAGTATTGCAGACGATCGTCGAGAAGAAGCATTACCGCTTCATCGACGGCGAGGGAGTGACCTGGCAGGATGCTGTCCGCCTGAGCGCAGAGTCTCTGGTGGAGGACGGCAGCGTGGATGCCGATTATTACAAGCAGATCGTTGCCTGCATCGAGAAGTACGGTCCGTACGTTGTTTTCGATCACAATGTGGCAATGCCGCATACGCAGGAGAACGCGACAGGCGCTCACAAAACAGGCATCGGATTCATGGTATCAAAGAAGCTGATCAGCTTCGGAGAGGATGAGGACGGCGAGAAGAAGGAAGCGAATCTTTTCTTCACGCTTTCTTCAACGAATCCTGATGAGCATATGAACAACATCCAGCAGCTTTCCGCAATTTTCATGAACGAGGAGCTTCTGGACGCGCTCGCGGCGGCCGAGACGCCGGAAGACATCCTTGAAGCGGAGAAGAAATATCCGTGCGAGGAAGATTTCTAAAATTAAGATGAAATAAGGAGAAAAAATATGGTAGTATTAAATGTGTTAAACGCCATCTGGACCTTCTTTGCGACGTATGTGCTGCAGAAGGCTCCGTACATGGTAGGTTTCCTGACACTGTTGGGTTACTGCCTGATGGGAAAGAAATGGTATGATACACTTGCAGGTACTTTGAAGGCCATCATCGGTATGCTGATCCTGAACGCAGGTTCCAGCGGACTGACCAACACCTTCCGTCCGATCCTTGCAGGTCTGAAGGACCGCTTCAACCTGACCGCGTGCGTGATCGACCCGTATTATGGACAGAACGCTGTTACGGCAGGTGTTGAGGAAGTTTTCGGAAAAGGTTTTTCCCAGGCGATGACGCTGCTGTTGATCGCGTTCATTGTCAATATCGTGCTTGTTCGTTTCAATAAAATTACAAAGTGCAGAACACTGTTCACCACCGGTCACGTACAGGTGCAGCAGGCAGCCACCGCTTACTGGCTGATCATGTTTGCTCTTCCGGGCCTGCTTGAGAACAACGTGATGCTGATGGTCGTCATGGCCGTCATCCTCGGCGCTTACTGGGCAGTAGGTTCCAACCTGACTGTTAAGCCGATGCAGGAGCTGAGCGAGGGCGCTGGTTTTGCAATCGCGCATCAGCAGATGTTCGGTATCCGTCTTGCGTACTTCCTTGCCGACAAGCTCTTCGGAGACAAGGGCGGCAAGCGCAAAGTGAAGAAGGTCGGCGAGATGGAGATGCCTGGCTTCTTCTCAATCTTCAATGAGAACATGGTATGTACCGCTATTTTGATGACCGTATTCTTCGGCATCATCATGGTAATCATCGGAAAGCCGTTCTTCGTGGAGACCGGCGCTACCACAGAAACCGAGAACTTCGCGTACTTCTGCTTCAATACATCCCTGAACTTCGCGGTTTACCTTGCAATCCTGCAGCTCGGCGTCCGTACGTTCGTGACAGAGCTGACCGCTTCCTTCCAGGGTATTGCTGACAAGCTGCTTCCGTCCTCCATTCCGGGCGTTGACTGCGCTGTCTGCTTCGGTTTTGGTGATTCCAACGCCGTTACGTTTGGTTTCCTTGCAGGTCTCTGCGGACAGATCGTTGCAATCCTTGCTCTGATCGTTATGGGATCTCCGACCATCATCATCTGCGGATTCGTTCCGGTATTCTTCGACAATGCCACAATGGGCCTTGTTGCCAATGAGAAGGGCGGTCTCAAAGCCTGCCTGATCATTCCGTTCGTTGCCGGTCTGATCCAGGTGTTCGGCGCGGCTCTGATCGCCGGCTGGGTTGGTCTTGCTACATACGGCGGATATCTCGGAATGTTCGACTGGGATACCGTATGGCCGATGTTCACGGTTGCCATGCGCTACCTTGGATATATTGGTGTTGCTGTTGTTGTTATCGTACTTCTTGCTATTCCGCAGATCGAGTACCGGATGGATCCGGAGGGCTACTTCCTGATTACGGAGGATTATGAGGCATACGTAGAACATAAAGCAAAAAAAGCAAACAAATAAAAACATAACAAAACATAAAAAGTAATTTTGGAAAGGAGTCATTATTATGGCAAAACTTGATGGAAAGAAACTGCTTGCATGCTGCGCAAACGGCGCAGGTTCCTCTCTGATGATGGAGAACGCGATCAAAAAGGTAATGACAAAGTACGGAATCAAACCGGCTGAGCTTCGTCACTGCCCGGTATCCGAAGGCAAGACGGCCGCAAGAAACTATGATGTTGTTTTCTGCGCACGTACATTTGCGAAGACGTTTGACGGAGTAGAGAAGAACGGCACCGTGCTGATCCCGCTGAAGAACGTTATGTCCGCGCCGGAGATCGAGGGCGCTCTGAAAGACGCAGGCCTGCTTGATTAAGCTGTTGTGGATGCTGTGAGCGAAAGCTGTCAAAACTCAGAATCATTTACATTTAACCTGGGAAACCGGAACCGGCAATGTATTTTACCGGTTCTGGTTTTTTGCATACGGGAAATCTGCGGGTTGCCTTGCGTATGGAAGTGGAGTTATAATAAAAATTAACCAATCAATTTGCATGAAAGGGACAGGATTTTCTGCACGTTATAGTGTGTTTATATGGTTGACGGAAAAGGAAGTTTAGGATAATATGATTAAAACAGTAGTTTTTGATATTGACAACACTTTATACAGTTTTGACAGGGCGCACTCGGCAGCGCTTGAGGCGCTGATCTCCTATGCGGGGCAGAAACTCGGGATGGACCGGGAGACTTTTATGTCTGCGCTGAAAGAAACACAGCAGAGACTGGAGGAATATATCGGAGATAAGGCCGCGGTGCATAACCGGACGATCCGTTTCCAGAATCTTCTCGAGAGCAGGGGGCTGTCTCTGTATCCGCATGTGCTTGAGATGGACTCGGTCTACTGGGATACGCTGATCGTGTCGTCTGTGCCGTCCCCCGGTGCTCTTGAGACGATAAAGGAACTGAAGGAGCGGGGGATTCGGATCGGGATCGGCACGGATATGACCGCGCGCGTACAGTTCCGGAAACTGGAATTTCTCGGACTGCTTCCCTATGTGGATTTCTTCGTGTCGAGCGAGGAAGCAGGCGCGGAGAAACCGGATCCGGCCTTGTTTGCCCGCTGTGTGGAGAAGGCAGGATGTGCGGCGCAGGAATGTCTGTTTGTCGGGGACAACCGGAAAAAGGATATCCTGGGAGCGAGGGAAGCCGGCCTGAGGGCTGTATGGTATTGTCCGCAGGGATGTCCTGAAGAAGCAGATACGCCGGTGATCTCGGATCTGAGACAGCTTCTGCGTATGCCGGACATTAAATTTATATAAGATATAGTCATGCTCTGTTAAATTGGCGGGCATGAATTGAAATAAAGGAGTTTTGCTGTACTATGAAGAACAACCGAAAAGCCGTTGACGACCGCCAGCTGCAGATTTTAAATATGGTTCGCGAACGCGGGGAGGCCAAGGTGGAGGATCTGGCCAGAATGTTTCAGATTTCCCAGATGACTGTGAGACGTGATCTTCAGTATCTGGAAAAGGAGAGGCTGCTTGCGCGTACACATGGAGGAGCGGTTTCACTTACGAAAGCCAGCATGCTGCTCTCGCAGGATGAGAAAACGGCCCTGTGCCGGGAAAGAATATCGGAGTACGCTTCCAGGTTCATCGATGACGGGGATACGCTGTTTATCAACGGGAGCCGTACTGCCCTGAACATGCTCAATTATGTGCAGGGCAAGAAGGTGACGGTTTACACGAACAACTGCTGGGGTATGGGAACCCGCTATCCGGATGGCGTGTCAATCTATTTTACGGGCGGAGAAGTGCGCAGCAATGTGATGGTCGGCGAGTATGTAATGCGGAATCTGCTTGCCATGACCGCGGACAAGACGTTTATCGGCTGCGCGGCCGTCTATGACGACGGGGAATTCCGGTATGATATTCCCACGGAGATTGGAATCAACGAGGCGATGATCAGCCGGACAACCAAGGCGCTGTACATCGTGGCGGATCACACAAAGATCAAGAAGCGGGAGGAGCAGGAGAACTCCTACGGAAGCTGCGCCTATAACCAGCCGTGTACGCTTATTACGGACGATAACGCAAATATGTCGGTTGTTGAGAGACTGCGGAAATACGGGATCAATGTGATTCTGGTTCCGACGAAATGACTCGTGGGAAGTTCCGTTTTCCGTGAAGGAAAATCTGATGAGTCAGCGGCAGGATCACAGGATTTCGGAATATGAGAAAGAGGAGCGTTATGTTTTATGACAGATTTTTCAAAGCTGTTTATGTATATTCCGGGAATCATTATCTTTCTGGTCGGTTCCGGGCAGGTGAGGCGGTGGCTTCACGTACACCGGAGCGGGTACTGCGTTGATGTCAGCGTGTTCAGCTGCAATCATGTGGTGAAGAAGGATAAGAAGGGCCGGGAAGTTTATAATTATTACAATGTGACAGTAGAGTATATGAATCCGGAGACCAGACATACGGAACGTCAGGTCATCAAATCTCCGACCGAATTTGCCGTCGGACAGCAGATCCGGATGTTCCGGGACAAGAATAGCGAGAAGAATGCCCTGACTGAGGCTGAGGGCGAGTTTCTGTTCCATCCGTGGGTGACAATGATCGGAGGGGCGCTTCTGATCGTCCTTGCGCTCATGGAGAACCAGGGCAGGGAAGTGGAGGCGATGTTCTGCCTGGCGGTTGTGCTTGCCGGAGCGGGCGCGGACCTGCTGGTAAATTACATCTCTCTGAAAAAGCGCGGACTGCAGGAGATCAGCGCGGTGATCACTGACGTCTACACGCGCCAGATCTCGAAAGAATCCAAAATTCTGAAGGGCTCCAAATATACGTATTATCCGATCGTCCGGTACGAATTGAACGGGCAGCAGAATATCCGCCGCTGCAATATCAACTCAAGCGGACAGAACACCTTCAAAACAGGAGACACCATGAAGCTCTGGTACGATCCGCAGACCCATGCCGTGCTGGAAAAGCACGCGCGCGTGGGGATGGCCGTGGCAGGCGTTATTCTGGTGGTGGTCGGGCTGCTTGCGGGGGTGAGTATCCTCTCGGTTGTGCTGTAAGAAAAATGATGATAGACAAAGCTATCCCCTATTTGCGGTAGAGGATAGCTTTTTTGCAATTAGAGCAAACATCATTACCCTTTATTTTTCACAGTCCCGTTTCAGGCCTCAGGGTTTCCAGACATTTTACCCTGTCGTAGTGTTAAAGAATTTTCAACAGCAAAGAAGAATGTTGACGGACAGATTACTCAAATGTTAAAATTAATTTGTCAGAAAAGTAAGCAACTTGAGAGTTGAAAGTTTTCAATAAAAGAATAGCCCTTCCGCATGATTTTATGGTATTCTTTAGTCACCACAACAAGAAAGGCATAAACCACGGAAAGAGTTATCCTGTGTATGAGTTTACCATACTTTCCGGTGGTTTTCCATACGATTATGATAAATTTTATTGAAAATATTCTCTCCCGGTTACTGTTCACACGTCGGCTTGAAAGGAAGGAACCGATGGGGTAGACTGAAATCAGTCGAAAGCCGTCGGTTCT
>CANQAR010000054.1 GCA_947588845.1 uncultured Lachnospiraceae bacterium | reverse complement strand
GCCGATCCGCTTTGCCCGTCAAAATTCTCCACAGAATCCTCTGCGCTCCTGATTGCCTGCGTGGCATTGTCATCCACATCCACGCTCACATCTGCGCTCAATCCGCTCACCCGGCTGGCGCTGTCCTCCACGCCATTCAGCACGGGGCTGGCATTGTCATCCGCCCCGATCTCAATGCTCACGCCGCTCCGGTTCATGCGGTCGAGCTGGTTCTGCGTGCGGGTCATGGATCTCTCAAAGGCGGTCAGGTTCCGGGTAGCCGACTGGATCCCGGCTTGCGTTCGGTCCACCGCCTCAATAGGTATTTCAATTTTTATAGTTTCGGCCACTCTTTACTCACCGCCTTCCTCTTCATCCGCCGTGCCGTCACGCTGTTTCTTTTCCGCTTTCAGCTGTATTTTCATGCTTTCCAGCATAAATGCCTGATCTCCCCTGGAGCGGGAAAAGAAATCATCAAGGCTTATGTGGTGCCGTTGGAAAATAATGTGCAGCAATGTGGTTTTTCCACCGGCTTCAATTAGTTTTTTGCCACATCCTCCAAATTCGGCTTGTACCCGGAAATTTCATCCAGTTTCTGCAGGATTTCATCCTTCTCCCCTGCTTTCAGCACAACCTCAACCAGGTCAATGCCGTTCAGCACGTTCAGCTTTTTCCATGCGTCACGGTTCATCCAAATCTTTTCCCGATCCTCTTCCACCGTGGCCTCATAAATCAGCTGCGCACGGTACCTGGCGGCATCCACGCTCTCTGCGATCCTGGTTCCCAGGCTCTTGTTGCGCTTGTAATTCGTGTTGTCTTTCTTGCACTTCAAATATTCCTCTTCACCCAGGGGCCGGATCCGGAAGGCCAGCACAACTGCGCCGTTCCTTACAACCTCAATTTTGGCGGTTTCATCCTCACTCTCTTTGTAGTTTGCCGCCGCCAACAGGCCGCCCAGTATGTCATCTTCATATTTCCGTATGAGGTCCTTTTTGGCCTCCTCTGTCATTTCCATGCTTTCATCAATGGTTTCCTCAGCAATATTCACGTTTTTGCCCATGTGGTTTATCCTCCATCTCTAAAAAATGGGCCACAGGTTTCCCCGTGGCCCTCTGGTCAGTGTCTGTATGCTGCGGCAGCTCTTACGCCGTCAGCTTGCCCTGCTGGTTCACAGCGCCGTTCACGAACATGCTCCACTGTCTCTTGATCAGATCTCCAATGGTCACGTTCTGCAGGTCAATGTTCCCGGACGGCACGCAGTCATTGTATACCAGCCTCTCCTCTGTACCGTTGCGGCCCTTGATCACGCCCTGGAAATTCCAGGACGGCATTTCGCCGCTCTTCATGCCCGCCAGCAGGTCAGTAATAAACTCACCATCCTCCACAACGATCTCTGTAAATGTCAGCGTCTGCCCGTAGCTGGTAAAGATTTCATGCTCCTGCGGATCCCCCAGGGGCTGGAATTTCGTGTTGGTCACGTTTACCTGCGCCTGGTAGGTTTCCATTGTTGCCAGCAGCTTGCCTGTGGCATTGTACAGTGCGCCGTTTTTTCCGGTCAGCACTTTCTTGGCGTTCGCAACCGCCTGTGTGTTAATAATAGCCATAGTCCTTTATCTCCTTTCCTTTACTCAGCATCCTCGGCAGCAAACCGGAAGCGGTACGTCAGGTAAATGGTTTCAATGCTGTCAAGGTCATCAATGGCAAGGATAAACCATGCCATGTCACCCCTCGGCGGGTTCCCTTCATCCTCCACCACGGTACCGGCGAGCAGTTTCTTCTCCCCGATCATGGCATCAATCACACGCTGCGCTGCCGCAACAATGGCGGCTCTGCCATCCGTGTCATTGTCCACCTTGCCCACCATGGGATCCAGTGTGGTGTCAATGCGGTCCATCAGCTCAAAACGCTCTTTCACACGGCGGATTTTCTTCCACCCTGCATCCTGATCAGCGTCCGGTGTCACCAGCGTATTGATAGCCTTTTCGATCTGGATCTGCCTGCTCTTGCTCACGGTCAGCACCAGGCAGCCAGATCTCAGCGCCGCCTTGATCTGCGCATTGGTCAGCCCTTCACGCAGGCCAACAGCGCCCTTGATAACCGTATGGGTCAGGGATTCCGCTGCGCTGCCGGAGCAGATCATACCGGCAATCCTGGCAGCCGCCCGGTATCCTTCATATACGATCCCGGCAGAATCCACCCAGCTGTTCAGCACATACATGACCTTTTCGTCATTGAATGCGCCAGCGTGCAGCATCCTGTCATCAAGGCTGGTTTCCGATTTCTCTGCCACGCAGGCCATGGGATACTCACCATCCTGGTAAATACGCTCAATAAAAGCGGCCAGGAGGTTATGCACAGCCGGATCATCCGTATCCACAACGATCATGTCTTTCTTTTCCGGCTCTGCTGCGGAAAATCCGGTGCTGTACGCCTCGGTGTCAACGGTCGGATCCGTGCCAACGTCAAACGCCTGCTGCTGTACCTCGGAAATGGAACACAGTTTGTTGATCACTTCGGTCTTTACATACTTGCTGTCTTTCAGCGCATATTCCAAGCCAACCACATCATTGCTGGATTCCACCCAGCTCACCGTTTCCAGGGCCTTTGTTCCCTCATAGATCGTCAGCTCCTTCAACATGGCATTATCCAGGCTTTTCCTCACGGAAACGGAAAACTTCCTGCTGCCCGGATACTTGGCCGTCAGTTTAATGGCATCTTTGGTGTCACTCAGGTTCGTGCCTTTCAGCGTGGTACAGCCCTCAGAGCCGCCGCTGCCAACACGCACGACAACCAGCTCCTGCACGCCCCCGGTAAACATCTCCTGGATAACCACAGCGCCGGTACCGGCACCGATCACCGTTGTAATGTCAACACTCGGATCAATGGATACCGGTGTATTCAGCGGGCCCCAGTTTCCGCTCACCACTGCGCACCCGATTCCGGTCCTGGCCCCCGCAATCTCAACGCCTCCTGCGTTCTCAATCCGGTGGTACACGCCAGGCCTGTCTTTTGTCTCTCCTACCTGAAAAAATCCGCTCATTTCAGCTTGACCTCCTTTTTCAAAAATTTGCCCACGATCTCAGCCGCCTCTGCCTTTGTGGCCGTGTCTTTCCCGGCCATCTTGAAAGCGCCCATCACAATGTCAGGGCTGTACGGCTTTTCAAATACATTGGCTGCAGCCCTGGCAAATTCCGCAGCTGTGTATACTGCTTCTTTTGCCTCTGTGGCTTCGCCATTTGCCCCATTTCCCGCCTTTTCAGGTACATCCGGGGAAATGTTCGCCTGCTCGGTTCCAGCCGCCTCAGCGGCCTCTGTGGCCTTGTTCTTTGCCATCTCTTCATCCTCCTTATCTGTCAAAATAGTTATCTTTCAGCGGGTGCGCATACTTTCCATAGTTCGCCAGCGCATACTGCGCCTTGATTGCGATCTGCCCCACGGTCAGGTACTCAGCCGCATTGTCAACGGCCAGGTCCATCACCAGCATGGGAGCGCCGTCCAGCATTGTTACCTCACCCAGCATGTGCAGGGTGTCAGCCAGGTACCGGCACCATGCGCTCCTGCCCTCCGGTGTTGGTGCGATCACATGTATGGCGATCATGCAATCTATCCAGCGGAGCGCATAGGTGGCCCGGTTCTCTTTGTGCCCTGAAATACGCACATAAAAAGCCGGGCGCTTATCGCTCGGCTCATAAACAGATTCAATATGGTCTTTGCCTATTATCAGGGCATCCGGCTCCCACTGTTTCAGAAATTCCTGCACGGCGAGCGCCGGGTCCGGCATTTTGGTTTCCTGCCGGGGGAATGCAATCAGCAAAAATGTGAGTGCGCATCCATTCACAAGCGTGTTGGGGCTCTGCACCGTGTTCATTTCAAACAGCTCAGTGCGCTCCCAGGCAATGCAATATGCCCGTTCATCCGCCTGCATCACAATGTTACACAGGGCCTTGCGCACATCCGGCGCAATTTCCTCCGGCGGCTTTCCGGTATCGTTGCTGTACACGTTCACGGTAACAATCCCGCTGCTGTGCCGCTCCGGATCCGCCGTCATGTCAACCAGGTAATCCGCACGTGGGTACTGGATCCCATGCCACCCATCCGCCGTATCATCCGGGCATTTCTGCAGGAATACAGCTGGCGCATCAATGTACTTTGTCAGCTTCTCCCGCAGCTGCTCATTTCCGGTCAGCCTGGCATATATCAGCTCTTCCAGTGTCACGCTCAATCACCGCCCTCCAACTTTGCAATTTCTTCCAGGTCAGAGGTCCATGCGGCCTGCCACTCTCCACGGCTCACCTCTTCCGCCAGCATCACGAAATGGTTGGTTACATTTCCATAACCGGTGTAATACTGCGCAACGAGCCGGTCATCCGCTATGCTAACAACCAGCCCGTTTCTGTATTCATCCCATGTCTGGTGCTTTGCACGTATCAAATCACCTTTATGCACCTGCTCCCGGTCAAAAACAGGCGCTTCATTGTCCTTTATCAGTGCCATGCAGCACCTCCTCACACGTTATATGGCGCATTGAAAATGCTCAGGATTTCAGGCTCGGCCTGCTGCTTGATCTTCTCCACATACGGTCTGGCGGCCATCTTGCTTGTGCCGTGTTCCAGGTATCCCGCATAATGGGTATCTGTCTCAATCGCAACCTTTACGGACAGCGCCCCGGCGCTTGTGCTGCCAACCGGGCGGAAGCTTGGCCGCAACTTATGAGAGCGTACAGCAGGCGGCTCTCCCGGCGCAGAAGCTGTATAATGGGTGCTCATGCCGGGTTTCTTGTAAACTTTCCCGCCTCTTTGCCCCCGAAGCACCTGCAGCTCTGCGGTTTTCAGCGCACGGGATCCACGCACTGCCCTGGATTTCATCTGCTGCCCTATGGCCTGCACTTTCTTTGCAACCTCAATGCTAATATCAGGCACGCTCATAGATCGATCCTCTCCTCCACGTAATAAATGGTGTAAAGGCCCAGCTGTCCGGGTTCATCAACGCCCTGGATATAAAAGTGCCGGTTTCCGCACATAAGCACATCACCTGTCTCAGCCTTTGGCCTGCCACGGTCCACAAGCGTGTGCGTGATCGGGTGCTGTATCTGCTCCCATCTTGCCTTTTCCTGTGGCGTGGCCTGCGCCAGCACTGCCCTGATAGGCTTCTTTTCATCTGCTTTGTAGCTGCCGCCGGTGCGCCCTTTACTATCCACCCCGCCGGTCCTTATTCCCACAAAAAAATCCTTGAATAAATTACCGGGTCTTAAATAGTAAATTGCGCTCACCTCCCCTGCTCCTGGCTGCGTTCTCATTGTCGTGCATACCGCCATAAAAATAATGGCCTCCATCTTTCCCGGATTCCGGCGAAGGGATCCCGGCGCTCGGCAGCGTGCCATCTGCGCACTCTTTTTTGAATGCGTCATACATCTTGCGCCAGTGCTCAGCCCGTTCCTGGAGCTCCAGCTTCAACGGGCCCACTGTGGTGTCAACCTCATAGGCAAACCGGCGCATGATGCTTTCCAGCACGGCCAGCTTGGCACGTTTCCAGGTCTTTGCGGATTCAATAATGGCTTTGTATTCTTCATCAGACAGGGCGCAGGTTTCCCGCTCCCCCTCCACCATCACGTCACCCAGCTCAAAACGCATCCGGTCAACGCCTCTTTCCCCCAGCTTATCCGGGTTATATGTGTACGATCTCCTCATAGGCCATCACCTTACCCCTCCGGCTGCGCCTCTGCCAGCTTTGCGGCCTGCGCCTTTGCTGCCTCCTTTACGCCTTTTCTGCTGTCAGCGCTGTCCAGCAGGATCAGGATATCCTCATTGGAAACCTCCTTGACCGCTTTCACAGCGTTTTCAACATTCTGCTGCATGATTTCAATGGCGACCACAATGTCCGCCGGGTGCATCATCAGCTGCATCACCGTGGCGTTTCCGTCCTGCTCCCGCATGGGGATAGGCACCGGTATGGTATCGGTGCCTATTTCTGCATATCCGGTTTCCGCCACAAGCTCTGCGGCAGGCTTGGCCTCAGTCCTGGCAATGCGCCCGTTTCTGATCAGGGCCTGCACTCTGGAAGGCAGGATATGCCTTTCATCAATCAGCTGCCCCTTTTCATATCTGTGGCCGGAAAAATACCCGCCACTTACGCATACATAGCCCATGGCTTTCTCCTTTCTCTTATCCCCTTATACACAATCCTTGAAAAAGATTGCCAGGTCATCCGCAGTCTTGCGCATATCCGTGGAGATCAGGCCCTCAATAAACTCACTGTGGGTGCCGTTCTCACCTTCATACTGGTCCATGGCCGTATAGGAACCATTGCCCAGCATATCCCAGGTGAAAATGTAGCCTGCGGACGGTTCGTCAATCTGCGGGCTGTTGGTTGCGTAGCACATCAGGGCTGCGTTGCTGTCACAGATAAACTGCATGTCAGCCTCTTCCCCAGGGCCCGCCACATTGTAGGTGGATTCCAGCACCTTCACCTGCTCAAATCCCAGGATCTGCGCCAGCGCCTGCAGCGTCACGATTGCCGGGTTCGCCGTGGATCCGGTGTACTTCACACGCTCCACAACGTCCGGGTGCTCTTTCAGGGCGAGATAGGCATCATAGCCGAGTGCCAGCCTGTTAGGCGTGCGGCGGCCCCTGCGCTTTACATCCCGCTTGCGCTCGTCAAAGAAATGCACCGGGTCAAAATTCTCGTCATTGAATTTCAGGAACTGTTTTCCCTGCGCACTCTCCGTAACCCCGCTCCACTCGTCTTTCCATATGCCCGTCTTGAAAAATCCCTTGGCAAAAAGGATATCCAGGTGCAGGCTCATCTGCTCATTGGCAAAACGCACCTTTGCCCGGCGGGGATCCGCCACGCCCGGCGCATGGGTCCGCTGGTAGTTCAGCATGGCGATCTGGTCAATGCCAACGATCACCTGATCCACCTTGCAGCCATACTGGTTTTCACCCAGGCCCATAATGGCCGGGTTTACCTTGCCAAACGCAGGCTTGCGCTGCACGTTATCCCTGGCAAGGTCAGCCTTGTCAAATGTGTAATAAAACCCGGAGCTGGTTGCTACCGGGCAGATCGGGAATATAGCCGGTGCCACAAAATCACCAGGCTGCGTAAAATATGCCTGGCTCATGTTGGTCAGGTACTGGTTAGGTTTCCAGCCTTTTGCAATCTCCGCCGCAATACCGGCGTTTGTGCTCATAACGTCTCTCATATTTTTTCTTATCTCCTTTCATTTTTCTGTCATTGGCCCAGCACAAGTGCGCTCATGTCAATGGTGGACGTATCTTCGCCCGCCTTTACTGCAATGTTTTTGGATTTCCCCGCTTCATCCGTTCCCAAAAATACAACAAATGTATTATCAGGGGTCGGCCCCACGTCCGGCTTTCCATCCACGGAGATTTTCACCTCTGTCTCCGGCTCCTTTGGCGTGGCGGTAAACGGCAGGTAATAACCGTTTTGCTCGGAAGGGTCGCTTTCATTGAACGCCTTAAAATCCTTAATGTTTTTCAGCGTTCCGGTTGCCTTTATCTTGGTATCTTCCACCGTATAGGCAAGGTCATCCGAGAAATCAGTCATCTTTTTCCCCAGGGATTGCAGATTTTCATCATTGGCTGTGGCCAGCGTCACTGCCGGGGCTGGCGTCAGTTTTTTTTTGCATACCCGGCCTTGCAGATCTGCACGGTCACACGCTGGTCCGCTTTGGTCGCTGCGCTCAGCGCAATGGCTGTGATAAAGTTGCCATCTTCCGCTTTCTTGGCCTTGCCGGATTCATCCGGTGTCAGTTCATCACCCACCGCAATCTCTCCGGAGGCCAGCCAGAGGCCAATATCCTTGATCTGGACCGTCAGGTCATCACCGGCGGCAACCTTATCGTCACAATCAGGTGTAACGATTCCCAGTGCGTTCACACCGGCCTCCTTTACCACTTTGCCGTCCGCAGTCACGGCCAGGAATGCCGGTGCTGCGATCTCTTCCGCCGCCTGGATAACAATCACAGGGCTGTCATTCATAGGTGTACCGAAATAGCTCATAATTCTCCTCCTTATCTGTTGGATTCATACTCAGCAACCAGCTCCGGGTGCTGGATGCAGGCTCTGTCAATGGATTCCGCATAGCTCAGATCCGGCGCTGCCTTGCGGATATCCTCTGCGTGTTTCTCAATACGGCTCCACGCATCCGCAGATCCGGTGCCGTTCCCACGCTTGCCGATCTCACCAAACACGCCGGATTTCTCCACGGTTGCCACAGCTCCATCCAGCACGCCGATCATATCCGCATAGGCCGTACCGCCTGCGGCTTTCAGGGCTTTCAGGACCGGCACCAGCTCCTCCGGCTTCCTGCCGATAATCTCATAGCGCTTTGCCACGGCCATCAGTTCCCTTTCATCCGCTTCATCAGCCCGCTTTCTCAGCTCTTTCAGCTCTGCGGCCACAAGCGGGTGCAGCCCCTTGTAAATATCCTCACCAGCGCCCTCTGCGCCGCTCTGTGCGGCTCCTGCGCCCTCTGCGCCAGTCTGTGCGCCGATTCCCTTACCAACAGTCTCAGCGCCGTCTGCGGCTCCTGTGGCAGCGCCAGTGCCATCCTCAGCACCGTCAGCAATGCCATAATTCTTTTTCAGGTGCTCAAACGCCAGCTTGTCACCGGGTGTCATCATGTCCTCTCTGAATTTCATGTCAGGTATTCCTCCTTTTGATTTTTTTGTCTGGCAGCTCTTTCCGGTTTCCGCTCCACCGGCAGGCGGGGTAATCTCCTGATCGTCATCATCAGGATCATCATCATCCCCGGCGGGATCCACCTTGTTAGTCTTAGGCTCTGCCTTTGCGATTGCCTCTCCCAGTCTGGTGTACACCTCCTGCATGTGCTCAACGGCAATACCATCCGCCGCCTTTGCGATCTGTGCGCTCTTTCCGTTCGCCCAGGAAGTAATAAGCGTTTTAATGGTTTCGGTAAATTCATCCACGCTCTGGTTCATCATGCCCGCTCTGTCAGCCACATCATCATCATGGATAATGCTGCACAGGCTGCTTTCCAGGGCAAAACACACATCCCAAATTTCATCTGAAATGCGCCGGAGCTTCTTTTCCTCCATCTTTTCGCTGAATGTGTCAGCCTTCTCAATGTCATCCATGGCGCTGTCAATATCCTCCTGTGATACGTTCAGCGCTTTTCCAATGGCAGAAAACAGCTTTCGGAGGCCGCTTTTCGCTGGCTGCTCCTGCGGCTGCGTTTCTCCTGCCGGTGCCTTTCCGTCACGCCTCTTGTACAGCTTGACGTGCGCATGTTGATTGGCACCGGCATCCACCAGGCTAACCTCATTCACTTCCAGGTCTTTCAGTTTCGTCTTTGCCACTGATCCGTTCCTCCTTTCCTGCTTTCGCTAAATTATTTAAAACAAAAAGCCCCCGGAGCGCCGAGGGTCTTTGCTTATCATGGTTGTCAGGCGTGCCGGTCAGCCATTCTCCTGCCCGTCATCATCCTCTATTTCCTCACGAATTGCTGTGCCGCCAATGGAAAACATATTGTATTCCCCGGATTTCACTTTTTCCCACACATCATCATCTGTCACACGGAAGCCCAGCCACCAGCCAACCGGCAGTGTTCCCGCCGGGATCCCGATTGCGGCCTGCTTCTCTGCGGTCAGTATCACGCTCTCAACCATAACCGCCACGCCGGTGCGCTCGTGCATCTCCCCGCCGTCCCTGTACAGCTCGGCAAACTTATAGGCTGCCTCTTCCAGTGTTTCCGGGTCAATCATATCCTCCTGCAGGTCAAGTACCTCCTGCCCGTCCACGGTCACGGAAACGCTGGCCCATCCAAATACCAGCTTTTTCTCTTCATCCACTTTCTGCACGTGGAAGCGGCCACTTTCCCGCCGTGCGGGATCCGCCCTGCACTTGATCAGTTCGGAAAACGTCTGCATGTCCTTATCCTCCTTATCCGCTGCGCTTTGGCAGCATATTTTTCACTTTCCGCTGCTTTTCGGCAGCAAAAAAGCGCCCAGGTCATCCCAGGCGCTCAACGGTTTTACCCTATTCTTTTTTTGTGTGGGTCAGCTGTCACGGTTCCAGGTGTCCGTGCGCCGCCCCTTGCGCTGATTCTCCCGCATTTCCCACTCACCAATTTCATACAGTCTGGTGTTCGGCCAATTCCTGCGGTACCAGTAATGCAGATCAGCTGTACTCTGGCAGGCTTTTCCAATGGCCTCCCCCTGCGCAATCCATTTGCACGTGCTTTTCCGGAAGGTTTTAATATCCAGCGCAGAAAATTTATAGGTACCGCCACGGGCACCCATCAGGTCATCATTGCACTTAAATTCAAAATAATCACCGTCATCCTTTATCACCTTGCCATGCAACGCCCATATGCCGCTGTTCGGCACGGAAAAGCACAGGCGGCCATCTCTTGGGTCAAGAATCGGCTGCACGGCAACATTCAGGATCCCCGGTTGATACGGCTGTTCAAACCAATACGTTTTTCTGCTGTCCATCACAGTTCACTCCCCACGGTAATAAATTTGTCAACATCAATCCCGTTTATGTCCATTATGCCACGGGCACGGAGCTGTTGCAACAAACTTTGCCGCTCTTGGTCTGTCCTGCACATGATTTCTGTAAAATACCGGCCATCCACGCCATTGCGGAACATCATTTCGTTGCTGTTCTTAAAATAGCGGTTCAGTTCTTTTGCCATGTCCAGCGGGCTCTTGCCGTTGGCGGAAATGTCAGCGGTTTCACCAAAATTATCAAAAGTGAACGAGTAATAATCCGTGCGCTCCATCACGTCCAGGCTCAGCTTTATCTGGTAGTCACCGCTTACGCTTGCGCTGGAAAACCGCTGCCGGGTTTTCTGCGCCTTATCGGTCACAAGCCTGGTAAATGCGCTGTCAGCGCCGCCGGTCCGCATGTCAGCGGTCATGCTTGCCCCCGCAGGGCTCGCAATTCCCTGTTTCACACGGCTCATGGTGGAGGAAATCCCGTTGCTTTCAATAATCTTTATCACATCCCCCTCACGGCTCACGCTATGGTATACATACTTTGCGCCAGCCTTTTGCAACTTCTGTGCCATGCCTTTATTCGCATAGGTTATATAACCATTGTACTCCCGCTGCAGCTGCATATTGGCAAGCTGCGCCGCATCAATGCCCTCCTGCTTTATGATATCATCCAGTTTCTGCACCAGGCGTGTGCCGGTCAGATTCCGCAGTTCATCCACACGGCCAGGGGCCTGTGACCACACAAGCCTTGCCTTTTTCAGCGTTTCCTCTGCCGCCGCTGTCGGTGTCCTGGCAACATCATCCAGGCCGACACTCTTTAGCAGGTCAACGGCCTTTTTGGCATCCGCCACGCCGTCACCCGTGCTCCTCACACGGATCCGGAAATATCCATCCCAGGAATGCAGCCCCTGCATCTTGCCGCTGTACACTTCCAGGGATCCATAGGCAGGATCCATGTTATCCAGGTACGTCACCACGCCGTGAATATTTGACCTGGTATCCACAAGCGTGCTGGTGGACCAGGCTCTGCTGGTAGGCACTGTGGTTTCAAATTGCATATTGATCCGGCTGGCCTGCACTGTCGGCTGCGGTCCGTCCATCTTCTGCAGCACTTCATTCCACGTGCTGCTCCGAAGCTTTCCGGTAATCTCATAATGCACATCCCCATCAATCAGCATCCGGCGGGTTGTCAGGTTCATGCCCTCAACCTTATCCGCATCACTCCATACCGCATACCCCTGTTTCTGCCCTGGGTGTACTTTGTCCAGGTTGCTGAAAACATCATCAGCCGTCAGGGTTCCCGGCGGGAGGTTGCTGGCAGGCTTCACCGGCTGTGGCTGCGCCGCCCTGGCATTTCTGGCCGCCTGGTTGGCCGCCAGCCGGTTTCTCACATCTGCGCTGCACTGCTGCGCCTTTACCGGGTCCGATATGCTGTCAATCAGCTGCTGCTTATTCATGTTGTTGTAATAAGCAATATTTTTCTGCTTCGCCAGCTGGAGCAGATCCTGTTTGCTCATTTTTTTCAGGCTGGCAACACTGTGGGTTGTGGCCTGCATGGTTGTGGCCGTGGCCTGCGCTTCATCCGCCCACACAAATGCAGCCTGCTTTTTCCCGGTCCGCTGCGTGAGCAGGTCGGTGTAAAATGTGCGGTATGTTTCCCGGAGATTCTGCTTGCGCTCCACAATGGCATCCAGCAGATCCTCTGCCTGCTGTCCTTTGCCGTGCAGGCTCTCAGCGTACTGCCGGAAAATCTCCCGGTATTCCTTATCTGGTATCGCCTCCACCCGCTTAATGTATGCCAGCGTGTCCTGCGGATCCAGGTCCAGCTCATTGTTGGCATATTTGCGGAAAAGTGTATTGTACAGCGGTTCTGTCTCCCCATACTTGCTGTTTGGGTGGTAGGCGTATGTCATTTTGCCGCTGGCCGCATCCTTTATGTACCGGAAAGATTGCTCTTTGTCCACGCCAATTATTCTGCCGCTGGTATCCGTCACAAAATTGCCGCCGTGGCTGTCAAAATTCCCCAGCAGCCAGTCTGTCACGTGCTCACGCTGGATCTGCTGCACTTGGTCAGCTGTCAGCCCCTGCGTGCCATAATTCTGCCAGGCTTTATAATCAAAGCCAGCCGGATCCACGCTCACCTTTTTCTGGAAAGCTCCAAATTTCCCGCCAATATCCCCGGTACCAACCTCCACGGCGGTATCCGGGTCCACAATGCCCTGCACCTTATAGCCAGCCTCCTGCACATACGCACGGAAAGGCTCAGGCACGCCGTTTTTGGATTGCGCCGGTTTGAAAAGCCATTCATCACCATTGGCATCCTCACAGGCGTACATTTCCCCGGTGCCGCCCAGGTGCGCAGGTCCTTTGTTCGTCATGCCCGGCGGCATCTGCACGCTGTTTGGCACTGCTGGTGCGTTCGGATCTGGTATGTTCGGATTGCCAGGCGTTCCAGGCTGCGGTTGCTGCTGCGCTGTCGGCTGTATCACCGGCGGCGAAATCTCCCGGTACTCCACGGCGCATCTGCACAGCGGGTGTGCCGGTGGTGTCAGCCTCTGCCCTGCGAACAGCTGCGGGTTTTTCCCGAACGGGAAATCATCATCCATGGCGATCTTGGTACCTTCCAGGGCGCTGCATATCGCACACACGCCATCATCATATGCTGTGGACCATATCTTTTCCACGGTTCCCATCAGGCCCTGCGCCTGCGCCATCTTCACGGCCTCATACTCTCCATGCTGGTATGCAAACGCCAGTTCTGTCTGTGCTATCACCTGCGCCCTGTATCGGTGCTGCTTCGCTGCGTACTTCGCCGCCGCATCCTGCGCTTTCTTGGCTGCGGTTGCATCCTTCATGCCAGGGTTATTTTTCAGCAGCTGCTCCTTAACATGGTCATAATAATTCTGGTTGGCAATCGCCTGGCGCTGCGTCAGGCCAATACAGGGCCGTATTGCCCTGGACAATTCCTCGGCGCTCTCCCCCTTGCTGTACGCCCTTGCCACCAGGGCGCTGATTGCGTTGCGCTGCTCTGTGCTGCTGTTGGTCACAAATTCTGCGCCGTGGTTCTTTACCCAGTTTGTTATCCCGACCCAGTTGTGGTCAAAATAAAATCCGTCATGCGCATCCTTTATGCCCTGGCTGGCCGCCTCCATGGCGCTGATCCACGTGGGTGCCAGCTTATCAGATACCAGCTTGCTATAATCCTGCTGCCAGGCCTGCAGCGTGCTTTCGCTCATATAGCCGTTGGTTATCGCCTCCCACAGTTCCTTGTACGTTATGGCGCTCTGCTGGTTCCCCCACATGCTCTGCAAAAAATATACCGGCTCTGCAGAGGCCGCATTTAAAAAGCCGTTCAGCTTATTCAGGGCATCCTGCCCCGCCTGGCTTTTCTTTGCCTTCTGCACCGATACCGGTCTTATTTTCTTAAATCGTATCATGGCGATCTCCCCAGTCTTTTCTTAGCCTCTTCCACGGCCTGCAGGTCATCATCCGTCACCGCATCCGGATCCTCTTCCTCTGCGCCGGGATCCACGGTGCTGCTCCTTTGCCCCTGTGGCTGCGCTGGCTGCCTCTCCTGCGCCCTTTGCCCGCCTGGTGTCCTGCCGGTTGCCCCCGCACCAGGGACGCCCGGTGTATCCTCTTCCAGGCGCTCAGGCAGGTGCGCTGCCTCCCGGACGTAATCTTCCAGCTGGCCGTCAGGTGTCAGCACGCCCACGCCGGTCATATCCTTTATGTAGGCTGCCAGCTTCTCAATATCTTCATCCTCAATGTCACCATGCTCTAACGTGGGATAATCGGTAATGTTTGCAAAGTGATCACCATTTATATTGATCAGCCTTGGGATAGCCTGGTTGTTAAATACCTCACAAATAATATCCAGGTATGCGCCGATTGCCATGGCAAAGAGCTCTGTTTTGTTGTCGCTCAGGGCAAAACTCCCAACGCTCTGGTGCCCCAGGAAAATAAAATCTGCCAGCACCGTCATTGCCATGCGGGTGTCATACCGTTCAATGATTGCATTGGTATCAAACGTCCTGCGCCCGCCGGTACTTACCAGGCTGAAATTCCAGCCAAACGGCAGCGACAGGCCCTCTGTGCTGTCACGGCGCACATTCTTCACAATGGCATCCATGCCGTTGCGTATTGCCACCATTTCCGGGTCATCTTCATCCCAAATGTTCAGGCCCTCCGGCGCTGTCAGCACGGGAAAGCCTGCCAGATCACGCTCAATGCCTATGCCCTCAATCTCCTGGATCCGGCGCTTGAAATACCAGGACCGGTATGCGTTTCTCAGCACGCTGCGGCCCTCCGGGTTGTTTTTCCGGCTCTTTGTCCGGAACAGCAGCGCCTTTTCTATGGGTATCGTGAACGTGCCAAAATCAGGCGGCGGCTGCTGCGTCATCCCGATCAGGTTGTCAGAATCGTCATACTCCCACTGGTAAAGCGTTTCCTGCGCCCGGATCGGCAGCTTCGCCCACCCGATCAGGCAATCGTCATATTTGCTGTTTAGCCTTGCGTCACTGTTCTTTCCACAACGGCGCTTGTAAACAATCTCATGGAAGCTCCACCCGTATGTCAGAAAGCTCAGGATCTCCGAAATGGTATCGGTCCAGGTTTCCTGCATATCGTTCATGCAGCTCTCCACAAACTCTGCGGCCTCTTCGTCCGCCTTTTCAGCGCCGCCTGGCTGCACGGTCCAGCTTGCCTGCCGGATCAGCATCTCAATGGCAAAAAGGATAGCTCCGATCACGTCATCATTGTCAGCCATCTCACGGTATGCCTCAATACCTTTCCTGCCTTGCAGCTCTTTCAAAAACTCTTCGTAGAAAAATCCGCCGTATCTTTTCTGGCCTATACGTCCTATTTCTTTTGCGATTGCCATCTTTTTCCACCTCCTCCGGCAAATAAAAAGGACGCCGCCTGGCATCCTGTATAGCAAATGTTATATATTACAGTCCTGTGTATGACTTACCGCCTCCTCCAATAGCTGCTCTTCCCGGCGGTTGCGTCCGGAGGCGGCCCTGTCTGGCTCGGCTTATCCATCAGGTACAAAATTCCCTGCACAAGCGCATCCACGGTATCCTTGTACACGCCTTTGGGGAATATCAGCAGATCCTTTTGCAGCTCCGGCACCCACGATGCTGTGTTCGGGTCCGGCAGGAATACATTGCCCGCCTCAAAGTACGGTGTGACGGAAATGGCTCTTTCCTCTTTGCTGCCCTTTGGGTTATACGGCACCATGCCAGGAATCTCCTTTTGCAGATAGTTTATTATGGCCGGGCCGTTTGCCTTATCCTCCACAACCTTTGCCCTGGCCTTTGGGTGCTTCGCAGTCATTTCCCGTATGGCCTGCGCATTGCGCACAAAATTCATTTTCTCGTTTATCATGTCGAAAATGTAAATGTTTGATCCGCTGCGCCCCATCACAAATCCTGCGCACTTTGCGCTGCCCTCGCTGTCCTTAAATGGCAAATCCCATGACTGTATAATCATGGTGCAGTGCGGGGCCTGCGTGTAATAGTGCTGCAGCCACTGCTTTTTGAAAATGTTGCCGTCTGCCGGTGCCGGTCTTTGCTGCATCTGCCCCGAATATTGCAGGGAGCCCATGCTCTTTTTCAGACCGTCCAGGCTTTCCCGGTCATAGCGCTGCGGGTTCAGTATGTCGTTTTCTTCCCTCACAAGCTGCTTTTTACTTACCGGAAAGGTAATCACCGTGCGCTCCTCTGCCTCAGCTGGCAGACACAGGTGCTCATATCCCAGGTTTTCTGCCAGCACATAGCCGGTCAGGTCCATCTCATGCAACCGCTGCATCACAATGATTATTGCGCCCTTTTTCGGGTCATTCAAACGGGTCTGCAGGGTATTCTTGAAAAAATCAATCGTATTCTGCCGCTCCGTCTCACTGTTTGCCATCAGCGGGTTCTGCGGGTCATCCACAATAATAATGTCACCGCCCTCACCGGTAATTGCGCCGCCGGTGGAGGTCGAAAACATCATGCCTTGCCTGGTGTTCTTAAATTCATTCTGCCGGTTTACGTCATCTTTCAGCTGTACCACGTTCCCCCAGTTCTGCGTGTACCACGGCGATTGTATAATATCACGGCTCAGCACGTTATGTTTCCGGCTCAGGGAATCGCTGTATGATACTTTTATAAACCGCTTTTCCGGCTCCTGCGTCCATGTCCAGCACGGAAAGCACACCGTCACGTTTATGCTTTTCATGTGCCGTGGCGGTATGTTGATCACCAGGCGCTTGATCTCCCCGCTCTTCACCGCCTGCAAATACTCACAGATCAGGTCAATGTGCCAGTTCGGTATATACGTGGTGCCCGGCTCAATAATCGGCCAGGCCTGCTGAATAAACTCGGAAAGGGAGCGCTCTGCCCGTTCCCTGCGTATCCCTTTCAGCAGGGTGCCAGGGTCAAACTGGCTGCTGCGGATGTAGCTTTCCCAGTATTTGCTCAAGCTCTTCCAGCTCCTGATCCGTCAGGCTTGACATGTCAGGTATTGCACCGGTCATTTCCACCTTGCCGGTATGCTCTGCGGTCACTTTGCCGCTCACCGCTGTATTCTCGGTGCTATCCCCTCGGCTCAGCCTCTCAATCTTCACACCAACGTCCGCCAGCCGGGCAATATCCTGTGCGGACAGCTCTTCATCTTTCAGCACTGTCAGGCCCCTGGTGGCCTTTGTCAGCAGCTGCACACCGAGCTGTGCGTGTATATCGTGCATTTTCTTGACCGCCTGCTCATTGGAAAACCGTTCCAGCTCCATGCGGTACACATCATATGCCGCCGCACGCTCCACCCAGTTGTTTTTTGCGCTCAGCCCCTCAATGGTGGTCTTTGCTTTCAGGCCCAGCAGCTTTGCCAGGCCACGGATGCTGCGTTTCTGCGGTTGCATTTTCTTCTCACCGCTGCCCTGGTCCACAATGGTCATGCCATAGGGCATATCACGGTACATGCAGAATCTCTGGTAATGCTGCGTTCTTTCCCCAGGCTGCCGCTCCCACAGCTCAGGCGTGTCTCTGTTTTTTGCTGCCACGGTTTTCCCTCCTTCGCTCTTATTTGCCGGTCATTTGCCGGTCATTTGCTGCCAAAAAGGGGCAGCCCGTTGATCAGGCCGCCCCTCAGTCATTCTGCGTCATCCTCTGCGCTCACATTGTTCAGCTGCAGGTTTTCCTCATTCAGTTTCTCATACGTGTATTCCACGCCATCCCGGAGGCAGGTCACGCCCCTGTTCCCGGTAAAGGAAACATAACGGCGGATAATCCCGTCACAGTATGTCGGGCTCAGCTCCACAAGCCTTGCCTGCCGCCCGGTCTGCTCTGCGGCGATCAGCGTAAAGCCAGAACCGCCAAACAGGTCCAGGGCCACGTCACCAGGCTCCGAGCTGTTATTCAGGGCCCGCACGCCCAGCTCCACCGGCTTTTGTGTCGGGTGTATGGTCGCTGTATCTCTGGCAACCTCCCACACAGCGCCCTGCTTTTCATCCGGGTACAGGAAGACGCTGCCGTCCTGTTTCAGGCGCATATACCGGATTTTCTTTCCCTTTGGTACCTTATCCGTTATGTACGCCTTGCCGCCCTCTCCATCCGTCACCACAACGCCGCCGCTCAGCGTGGTTGCCATCCCGGCATCATCCCGGAGGGTTATCTTCCAGGCCGTGTTGTTGCTCCTGTCACCGCACCACTTGGCCGTGTTCCCCGCCTTTTCAGCGTAAAAAATAGGCTCAAAATCTCTCAGGTAATCAGTGCCGCTCAGGTTGTGGTTGTTTTTCAGCCAGATCAGGTATTGCTTTTCTATCAGCCCCGCCGCTGTCATGGCATCCTCAAAATCCCGCCGGGTGTCTGTCGCATGGTAAATGTAAAATGCCGCATCCGGCTTGCTGTACTTCGCTGCATTTTTAAATGCGGGAATCAGCAGCTTTTTCATCAGTTCATCATCTGTCAGCTCGTCATTGGCAATCATGCCGTTGTCTTTCAGCTGTATTTTCTGGCGTTTCCCATGCCCGCCGCCGCCATCCAGCGCAATCCCATAGGGCGGATCCGTGTTCACTACCTGCGCCAGATCACCGGCCATCAGGCGCTCAACCGTTTCCGGCTTTGTGCTGTCACCGCAGATCAGCCGGTGCTGCCCCAAATACCAGATATCTCCTGCATGGGTCATGGGTATATTCTGCATAGGCTTCACAGTATCCTGGCCGTTGTTCTCTGCGTCATCCAGGCCGCCCAGGGCATCCAGTAAATCCTGCAGGTCATCCTGCGTGTATCCGCTCATTTCCAGCGGCATCTCCCCGGTGTCCATCTCCTGAAGCATATCGGCCAGCATTGCCGCATCCATCTTGGACAGCTCTGCCAGCCGGTTATCCGCCACCAGGTCAGCATACTCCTCAGCCTCGGTTGCATATTCCTGGTATTCCACGGGCACAACGCTGGCCTGCATATACTGTGCCGCCAGCAGCCGCCCGTGTCCACACGTAACAAAACCGCTGCGCTTGCTTATCGTCACCGGTTTTCTCCATCCCTGCCCCTGGATAATGGCGGCCAGCAGCTCAATCTGCCTCGGCGGGTGGGTGTTGGGGTTCCCAGGGTTCGGTACCACTTTGCCAATGGGTACCAGTTCATCAAACGCACAGAAAACAGGCACGCCCTCTGGCGTGGTTGCCCTCGGCTCTGCCTCCGTCTGGTAGGCCGCCAGGTCATTGAAATAGTTTCCTGTGCTCCTCTTCTTTGCCATATCTCCAATCCTCCACGATATTATTTTACCACGTCCGTTCTCAGCTGAAAATGTCCACTTTTTGTCCAGTGCGGGCACTATGCCAGCCTCATGCCATCAATGCCAAAAATCAAGGCAGAAAGCGGCTTCATGGCCTTTTTCAGATCCTTGTAATAGGTTCCCTTCTCTATCCCGTTTTCCTGGCTAATTTCTTCCACGGTTTTCTTTTCCGGGTCAATATATGCAGCATAGACAACACGGTACCGGCGCAAATCTTCCGGTTTCTGGCTCTGCTCACACGATATGCGCCACAGATTCAGCATCTCCTCAATGTGGGTCAGTATGATCAGCGTGCGCTGCTGGCTCTGCTTTATGCTCTCAATGTAATAATTTTCCTCATACTCAAAACCATCCAGGCCATCCAGTATATCAATGGCGCTTTCATTCACCTTGCGGCCACTGTATACCGCACCCTTAACATGGTCTTTCAGGTTTCGGTAATTTGCCAGCAGGTACCTGGTATTGCGGACACGCCGGTCATATCTCCCCTTGGCCTGCTCTTTCTTTCCCTCTTCCAGGCGTTTCTCTGCTGCCCTGGTGCCAACCTCCACGCCGATTCTCACGGCCTCTGCGGTTGCCCGTTTTGACATCTCGGCATAAACCTCTGCCAGGCTGCCCGGCTCCAAACTGGTTCCCCTTGTATCTGCCGGATCCGTGGCCGCTCTTTCAATCTCCTGCGCCTCATTCGCTGTCATCTTGTCCATCTGCATCATCTCCCTTCAAAATTGGCTCCATACAGCATTTACACATGGGGTGTACCGGCGGAGGCGGCCCGATTGTTTCCCCGCACCCGTCACTTCCCCTCTTTCTCTGCTCTCTTTCCTCCTTTACCTCATTTACCTTTAGTGCCCACGCCACCACGCTCAGTGCGCCGCTGATAAATCCCAGTAAAAATATAACCAGGTTCACGTTTCTCCCCTCCTGTCAATCTACATCCCAGCTCTTACTGCTCCATATGGTCAATCCAAAAATGCCCGTGCGCTTTACCTCATAGCACACGCCGTTGTATTTCTGCCGGTTCCAGGCTTCTCTCTGCGCCTTTGTCGGTGGTGCCAGTTTTCCGCCCCGTATGGTCACAGTCACCATGCCAGCGTTCACCAGCACCCGGATCCGGTTGTATCCGGCATCCTGCCAGAATCTCATGCTTTCCATTCCCACCAGCCCCGCATCCATCCGCTCCAAAATCCTCATAATTCTCCTCCTGCCGAGAGCTGGACGCCGTGCCATCCACGCACAGCGCCCTTGCGTCCTTTATTTATCCACATTATCCACCTGATTTATCCCAGGCGTATGCCCGGCGGGGTCTTTTGCACCAATGTACCGGGCCAGTATGGTGCTATGTTGTTTTTCAGGAAGACCGGCACGTCCATTGCCCCGTATACGACCATAAGATTCTGTATCCATTCCGCCTGTGGCTGCACCCGGTCTTTCCTTGTGCCCGTCTCCGCCCCTATGATCACCCATTCAGTCCTTAATACCATGTACGGGAGTGGCATTTTCCCCATGAAATCCTCCATCAGCGGCTCAATGCTCAGAAACGTGTGGTAATCGGGGCTGTAAAAATATCCCTGGCGCGGCCCTGTCACCGTTGTGCCGTACCAAAAATTTTCACAGGCTGGCAGTTTTCCATCCTTCATCAGCTGCACATATCGGAGCGGATTCTTTGTCAGGAAAAGGTACGTGTGCCACGGGGCGGCTTGCGCCGCCTCAAAAACTTTCTGGATCCATTCATCCGGTACCCAGCTGCCAAACAGATCCCCCATGCTCACCACAAATATCACCGCCGGTTTCTTTTTCTGCGCTGGCATAATCAGGCGGTACTCATGCAGTACCGGCTCAAATCCAACCGGAAACGGTGTCACCTTGTCGATCTCATTCCGGAAAGGCTTTTCAAGTACCCACAGGCCATCTGCCTCTTTTCTCAGCTGGCCGGAGCCTTTGTTGATCATGGCATTGCCGCAAAATCTGTTTGCCTGCCTTTCCGCATAGCAGTACGGGCACCCATGCCTGCAGCCGGTCACAGGGTTCCACGTAAAATCACACCACTCAATCTTGCTTTTATTCATCATCTTTAAAAAATCCTCCGTATCCGAGACTTTCCGCCACGGCATCCGCATCCCGCTTTGCCTGCTCCCGCTCCACATATTTGTCAAACGGTTCCAGATCCATCTCCTGGCGCTGCTCATTAAATTCCATGTGCAAAAATTCCTTGCATCCCAGGCAGCTCCCGTGGCCGGTGTTGATTCCGATCAGCATTGCCAGGCTCTTGCAAATATAAAGCTCTTTCCCGCACACCGGGCAGATTCCTTTGTACCGTTTCCGGCTGTCGGTTTCATCCACAGGCGCTGTTTCCTGCGCTATATCCTCAAACACTTCCATCATGCTCACCAGCTTCTCCTTTCCCCGTAGAAATTTTTACTGTCAATCCACAGCAGGACTTTGGCACAATTTCTATATCCGCAATATCTACTGTGTCCGGCATCCTGCCAGGCACAATTACAGGCCGTATCTCTATCGGCACAAATCCCACAAGCCGCTCAATCTTATCGTCTATTTCCTGCGCAATCTTATCCTCCATTAGCTTTCTCTCTTTTTCATTGTTATCTGCCTGGCATTGAAATGCTTCATAAAACACATTCTTTGCTAATCCAAAAATAGATATTTTATTCATTGTCCACCTCTTTCCCCGGCGGCTTGCGCCGCCGGTAATCTATCTGTACTCTTTTCCGGTCATCCCGTCCTTAATGCCGATTCTGCCAATCACATCAAAACCACGGCCCCGGATCAGCGCTTTCACGTCCTTAATCAGTGCGCTGGCAGCATCATCCCGTTTCTGCCGCTCCTCCCGTGTGATGTTCCCGATTGCGTTGTATGCGGTATTGTCTATGTATCCGCTGCCGTTCAGCCTGTTTCTGTCCATAGGCTCATACCTCCGACAGCTGAATCCCGGTTTCTTTCACCAGGGCATCCCGCAGGCTTGTAAACGTACATTCATCACGCTCAAATGCTTTCAGCAGTTCCATAACGCCGTCATAATACTGTTCCAGGCGCTAGCGGCCATATCCCTTTTCCCGGTGGAGCCAGGTCATCCCGAAGAGGATCAGCATGTCCAGGGCCTGCTGTACCCGTTCAGATTCTCTGGCTCTCTGCATTTCATCCACCTGCCGGGCAGCTTCTTTTGCCGTCCGCTGTTTCAGGTCCTGGATCCGCTCTGGTGTCATGCGGATTTCACTTTTCCTCCTGGCCCGCTCTGCGGCTCTTCTTTCAGCTCTCCCCATCTGCTTTTTTCCTCCTGAAAAAATCTTTCAGCCTGCTCTCTGCCTCCTCTGCAGTGTATCCGGTACCGGCGGCGATCTCAGGCGCTGCTTTCTTTATGGCGGCCAGTTCCTGCTCTGTCAGGCCTGCAGCGCCCTGCGTGCTGCCCGCCTCAGCCTGCCTCTTTGCCTGCTCTCTGCGTTCCAGCTCCTCTGCCCTATACTTACATGGGTTATCAGGATACTGCGCATCACAGGCCGCACAGCACTCCTCACAGCAGGTATTTCCGCACTCCCATTTTTCCGCATAGTCATTGCCGCAAAATTCACATTTTCTGCCGCCCGCCACATAATGGCTGCGCACATACTCTGCCTTTCCCTTATCCAGCACCAGCAGCTCACTCTCATTGCGCCGGGTGAAATACGCCAGCACATCCCGCCTGCGGATCCGGTACTCTTTTACCTCATGCACGCCTCTCTGGTTCGCAAACTTCTTTGCCCGGTCCAGATCCAGCGTGTAGCTGATCCAGTCCGTTTCTCCTGTCCGGTGCGCCCGGTATGCCGTCAGTATGTAGGGGAGGCCGTCATACGCTCTCACTTCGCTGGGTTTCATTATGCAGTCTTTCCTGTGCCTGCGGTCTGCGGAAAACAACTCTTTCCACATGCTCAGATCAGTAAATCCCGTGTAACACACCCACAGGGTACCCAGCAGGTACCAGTATGAGTAATCTGTCAGCTGCCCGCAGCGCCTGGCAAATACCCGTATGGCCTCCGGTGTTGCCCAGTGCCGGGATATCTCCATGGCAACATTCTGGTCCAGCATGTTAGGCCGGTAATATTTTGATACGTCATTCCAGTCAAATTCTTCCATTGTTCGCTCCTTTTCACAACCAGGTTTCTGCCACCTTGAGCGGGTCACTCTCACGCCTTGTGAATATGCTCATGCAATCCGGCTTTGCCTCCCGCAGCTCTTCCAGGCTATCTGCCAGCACGATCAGGTGCGTGCTCTGCCGCCCGTTGTACAGGCGTGCGACAAATTTCCCCGGATAATCCTCCGGATCCTCATACACCATAATCAGCGGCGCACCGTCCGCCACAACCGCCCTTATCAGTGTCATGCTGAAATACTCAATAACCTGGTCTTGTGTCCTCATTTTCCTTGTTTCCTCCTGCTATTTTTTCAATTATTTGCAGGTATGGGAGCCCATAGCGTCCGCCGGTCATAATTTCCCAGGCCGGGAGAAGGTCATCCGCACTCACGCTGGCTGTTCCCGGAGTTTTCCAGGTCCATCCGTACTGCTCCACCGTCACGGTTTCCTTTTCGCCAGTCTGCCTGTGCAGCTCCCAGCACTCCATCCCGGCTTTCCAGAATCCCCATGGCACCATAAAAAACCGGTTCAGGTTGAAGCTCACGCACACAAATGCCATCTGCCCGCTGTCCGTCTGCATCCAGTCATCCAAATACGCCGCCTGGTGCGCCTGTACGGCGGAGAAATCAATTCTTTTTGCCCTTGTGTGCTTTGCCTCGACCGCCACGGGAATCCCCCGGAAACGCCCCAAATAATCAACGCAGCTTTTCTGGTTTACCTTGCAGCCGTTCACATTCCCATGCGGGCCACGCAGCGGTATGAACTCGGTGGGTACCTTGTGCATACACGCCACGCCCTCTGCCTGGTATTTGCTGTTAGCAAAGTTTATAAAATCCTCAAATTCACGCCCTCTGTTTGCTTTGCTAAAATCTTTCACATAGTTGTCATCCCACGCCATGGCCTCAGTCTCCCGCAAAAATGTAATCCGGCATTTCTTTCAGGATCCGGCGGAGCTTGAAAATCGTTCCATTTCCGATCCCGTTTCCGGTACCTGCCTTTATCTGCAGCTCCTGCAAAAACTTTTCAACCGCCCCTTTTCCGGCTGCTTCTTTGGCAGCGGAGGCCTTTTCGGAGGCCTCCTTTACCTTTTCAGCCATATTTTGCGCAGCTGCCTGTGCCGCCCGCTCAGCGATCTCTGCCCGGTGCTTTTCCTCCTCGGCCAGCGCCGCCTCTGCGTTTCTCTCGGCAATAGCCTTTTCCGCCTGCCTTTTCAGGTCATTCACCATGTCAACCAGCTGCTGATCCGTCATCCGGCGGTACTTTCCGGCCTCCTTATGGGTTTCTTTCTCCTGCTGTGTCATTCTACAACTCTGTTTTTTCACCGTTCATCCCTCCACTGGTATGCTCTGTATAACACTTGTCACATGCAAACCGGTTGCCTATCCCGGACACATTAACCACTATCGGTTTTCTGTGTTTCTGTAAATGCCTGCCGCATATATAGCAGGTCCTGAATTCATCCGTTGGCAGCCTCAGCCGTTCCCTTTGCTCAATAAAATCCCTTATAGTGCAGTCAAACACATCCGGGTAAAATTCTACCTCATGCGCTATCAGCACCGTTTTCTTTGCCACTGCCATTCTCCCGCTCCTCAATCCTGCCGATCAGCGTGCTCAGCTGGTCCACATGGTATTTCATACTGCCAAATTCCGGCGGGCACGTGCTGGCGAGCCGCCTTTTCAGTACCTCCTCAATTTGCTCTGCCTTGTAAATGTTCTCCCCGCTCTGCCTCAGCATTTCAATAATGCGCCTCACAATGTCAACGCACAGCTCCTGGTGCTTTCTCCTGTATGGGATCCCGTCAATCTCATTCCGGAGCTCCTGCATCTCCATTGCCATCTTGCTGCGGAGCGTATACCCTATATACCGCTTATCTGCTTTGTCTTGCAGATAGGCCCTCGCATATTCCGCCCGGTTATTCTCGTAAAACGGGAGCCGGTCGCTGTCGATCCGGTTCATGATTATGTACATCAGCATATTTGCATCATATTCCACGGCTCTGTACAGCGGTTTTTTTACCTGGCGCACCGCTCCGTTTTCCGGGTTGTAATACACCAGACCAACGTCATCCGGAAGCTCCTCTTTCTTGATCATGCCTTTGGGGCAGGCAAAACAAAATTCATGGCAATACTGTTTGTACAGGTGCCACTTGCCATCCTGGCGGAAATCGCTCCTGCTCACCTTAACCTCATAGATCCGTATTCTCGGCCTGGTCCAGCTCTTGCTGATTGCTATTGCGTCAAACAGCAACAGCCCCTGCGGCGGCGGGAAGTACGTGGATCCATTCTTGCACTCAGTCATGAAAAAATCCTTTGCGTGGTAATCTCCCAGCGCCTTTTTTATGTCCAGGGCGGTCACTTTAACAGCGCCGCCGGTTTCCTTGCTTTCCATCCTTTGCTCTCCTCTTTGGGTGTTTTCTTCCTGTTTGCCCCTTTGGTCTGCGCCTGCATCTGCCGTATTTTCTGCCGCACCCGCATCTTTTCACGGGTTCCTTTATCACTTCCGGCGGGCTGCCCTCTGGCCTGTTTTTCAAAACAAAAACGAGAAGCCACACACCGCCAGCCACACTGATCACGGCTGGTATTACATTCAAAAGCGCAATTATAACAATATCGCTCATTGCTATCACCTGCCTTTTTCATCTGCAAACTCTTCCGGAAACAAACTTTTGTAAAAAAATGCCAGGCAGAGCCTCCGGTACCCATAAAAATCCGGTCTGCTTATAGGGATATATCTGTGCGCCATCTGCAAATCATATGACCGCCCGTCACGTAAAGAGATAAACAGATCATCAGCTATCTCAGGATTAGCTTTCTTTGCAGCCCTTCTCAGGCTTCTGGCACGCTCTCCCCTTGCGTTCAGACAATATCTCTTTGCCTGCTTCGCCTGTTCCCTTGTAATGCCATACTGCTCATACTTTGTTTCCCTCACTCTCACTGCTTACCTCCCGTGCTTTTTTCGCCGCCTCCACGGCCAGGCGGTCCACATCAATGTTGTGCTTGTTCTTATCGTGCCCTTTCACCCATATAAACCGGATACTGGCAAACCTGCCCCTTTCACGCCTCAGCAGCCGCCACAGGTCCAGGTTTTTCTTGATCTCATAGCGTCCGTTTAGGGTTTCCACCACATAGCTGCTATCCGAGTAAACCTCCACGGGTATGCTTTTATCTGTTATGCTGCGCATGGCCTGGAGCACTGCCATCATTTCCATCTGGTTGTTTGTCTTTCCTATATCGCCGCCAGATTTCATGCACTCATGCCCTTTATACATCAGCTTGCAGGCCCATCCACAACCGGCATCAGCCCGGCCATTTCCCGGATCTTGGGCTGGATATGCTCTTCAAAAATCTTTATGATCCGCAGCTGGCATGGTTCATAATCTGTTGCCGCCAGATTCCATGCTTCATCAATTTCCAGCTCGTTGTCACCGTTCCATTCTTCCAGGAGATACCTTGCCAGCGGTATGCTTTCCTCACAATTCACATCATCAAACAGCATTTCAAGCTCTTCCATGGCGCTTTCCACTTTTTCCTGGTCAAGCTCCATTTCCTGCAGGCACTCTCTGGCCGCCTCAATCGTCAGATCCGTATCCACCTGCGTTTTCTTGCATAGCTTATTCAGCAGGTAATCACTGTGCATCCGTGCGCACAATTCCAGGAAAGTCTCTCCTTTCCCGGCGGGCCAGCTGTACGCATAGCTCCCGCAATCGCTCTGGATGCTCAGCATCCAATTTTCTGTATCAAAATCAAAGTAGGCCCACAGGCAGGATCCATATTCCGGATCCGCTTTTTCCTGGCGGTATGAAATCCTTGTAATTGCAGGGCACTCCACGTTTACTTTCATTGCCTATTCCGCCCCCTTTATGCACTTTTCGTTTACCAGCTCCATCAGCTTGCAGAGCATCAAGGCCAACCTGCTATTGCTTCTTTTGCGGTACCATGCAATTTTCTTTTTGTTTTCCTCGTATTCGTTCACGGCTTTTTCCGCCTTTTCACTTTCTTTCATGGCTTTCAATCCTTTCTCTGGCTATCTGGTAATACTTTGGATCCAGCTCAATGCCTATAAATTCACGCCCGGTATTCAGGCAGGCCACGCCGGTGCTGCCGCTGCCCATGCAGTTATCCAGAACCGTCTCACCTGGCCTTGTATATGTGCAGATCAGGTATTCCAGCAGATTCACCGGTTTCTGTGTCACGTGCAGCCTCTTTGCCTTGTCTCCCGTGCCAAACTTTTGCACATCAACGGGATACCGGTCTGTGGAATCATACTCTGTGTTTCTGCACTCACGCCCATAAATGCCATTTCCGTCAGCATCCCGCTCATATCTGTTCACTGCGGTCTTGCGCCGGTGTCCATGGGTAAACTGCGGGTTATAAACCGGCGGCCCTTTATAGAAAACCTCAATGTTTTCATGTGCCCTCAGCGGCATTTTCTTGGCGTTCAGGAATCCCGTGGGCTGCGTTTTGTGCCAGATCCATTCATAGCGGTACATGCTGCGGTTGCTCACAATCAGCTCACTGGTAAACGGCTGGGTGCTAAACAGCACGATTGCGCCGTTGTATTTGATCACCCTCTTGTACTGCTCCCACAGCTTGTCAAGCGGTATGGCACAATCCCATTTGCAGTGCGTTGTGCCATACGGAAGATCACACAAAATCATGTCAATGCTGCCCTTTGGTATGTCTTTCATAACCTCCAAACAGTCACCTTGTAATAACATCACCGCACCCTCCAACTCTGCCACGTCATATCAATGCCGACACAGGTTTCTTTCAGCCGGTCCAGCGTTTTCTTTGCGTTCCGGTCATCCCCGCCATCCGGAGTCATCCTGCGTTCCAGCTCCTCACCGCTGTAATTCGTTGTGATCACTGTTGGCATATATGCCTCATACCTGGCATTGATAATGGCAAAAATCTTGGAGGCCGACCACTCACTGGGTTGCTCACTGCCTATGTCATCAATCACCAGGAGTGGTATATCCTCATACTGTTTCAGGATATAGGCCTCATTAACCTCACCTGCCGCCGCCTTGTATGTCTGCTTTATCCGTAAACGCCGAATAACCTGGCGGTTTTACAGCTCTCCGATTTCGTGAGATAATCTTCCTGACTGGAGGAAGCATCTG
>CANQAR010000053.1 GCA_947588845.1 uncultured Lachnospiraceae bacterium | reverse complement strand
CATTTTTTCTATATTCATGATTCCCTGCCTGAATGTTTTTCTTAATTATACCCCCCCCAGTCACAAATCGGTCATTCAGACTCATTTTCTGGTCCTTTTTCAAAAATTTTTTGATGAAATGTGACAGTAATTAAAATATTTATATATTAATAAAAACATACCGCTAGCCAAGCCGTGAAGCTTAACACTGAGCAGGTGACCGAACAGGTCATTGAACGTGTAACCGAGCAGAAGGACAAGGAAATGGCTGTCAGGCTTTTGGGAAGGGGAATGCCCGGACTGACAATATGCAGACAGAAAAATATCCCGCGGCAGTTCGAATCTTTCAGAAGATCTGGACCCTGCGGGATATTTTCGCAGCTCAAGCGCTTCGGCCTGGTCTGAACTATAACTGACAGGTGTGCAGTATTCCCCTCTGCACACCTGTCATAAAATTTTATGCTACAAGATATTTCCCGCGGTATGCACGGATCCCGCCCACGACCGATATGACCCGGTAGCCTTTCTCCGCAAGTTTCCTTGCCATCGCCATGCTGCGCGAGCCGCGCTCACAGTACAGAATCAGCGGCATATGCTGCGGAATGTGCCATCCCGGTTTCAGTTCGCCCTGCGGAATATTCACCGCTCCTTTTATGTGTCTCTCCTGGTATTCTTCCTCCGAACGCAGATCTATGATCCAGTAACCGCCGTCCTCGATATACCAGTCCAGTTCTTTCGCAGCGATTGTTTCGAGTGTCATACTGCTTCACCTCACACTCTCTGCTGTTTTACAGGAGCGTCTGTCTGCCGCATCGTTCATTTTCAGTCAGCACAGTAAAACCCCTGTACTGTAACATATGAAGGATATAATAATTTGGTTCAATTTCATCAGATCATTTCTACTGAGCTGACCACCATCCTCAACAATTACATCCGAAGCAGAAGAAAAAATGCCTGACCCGTCTGGCTCATGAAAATGCCAGACCGGTCAGGCAGAATTTTTTTCTTTATTTCACCCGGTTATAATTAATCAGACAGCCGTCCAGAATGATCTGCCTCTCGTCGTCAGTCATCTCTCCCAGCTTCAGTGTAAACGGAGCAAGTTTCCCGTCTTTTACGACATACGCCGGCACTTTGGCCGCTTTCTCTTTCACAGCGGAGCGGATTCCCGGAATGTACAGATAATCGTGGTTCGCAAACGGAAGATCCTCGCCGTCGATCAGGAACGGAAGCATACCCCAGTTGATCAGGTTCGAGCGGTAGCGCTTCGTCGCGTAGCTGTTCGCGATGTTCGCCCAGCCGCCAAGCACTTTCTGGCAGGAAGCTGCCTGCTCGCGCGCGGAACCGTCGCCCGGCTTCACGGCAAAGATCGTGCTGCCGACTCCCGTGTTCTCCGGACTCACATCCGCGTACACGGACTGTACCGCCGCGAGAACATCTGATAATTCCGGCAGTGCCTCTGTCATGCTTTCGCCTGCTTCTCTCGCCTTCTCCGCCTTCTGCACCTCTTTTGCGAGGCCTACGTACGCAGGATCTTTCCTTGAGAGCGCAAACTCCGCAAGTCCGAGCGGATTCGAGCGGTAGGAAGAAGTTTCCCCGGACGGGATCAGCTCGTCCGTCGTCGTCACCGGATCATGAATCTCGGAGACTACCTTGAGAATCAGATTCTCCGGAAGCTCACACATTGCCGGCCAGTCCTTGATGTTCGGCCCGAAATGAATCTCAACCGACGGATCCGCGACGCCCTTGCTGTCAAAGACACGGTTTGCATAGATACTCTGATCGAAGAAATATTTCGGATTGCTGAAATTCACGTCCACATCCGTCGCAGCCGTCAGATAACCCTTGTTCGCCGCCGTCGCCGCAATCGAGCGCGCGTCCATCAGTGCGACGGAAGAGATCTGGCCGTTCTGCAGCTTGGAACCCTCGCGGTTCGGGAAATTACGCGTCGAATGGCGGATACTGAACGCGTTGTTCGCCGGCGTATCGCCCGCGCCGAAGCACGGTCCGCAGAACGCGGTCTTAACAATCGCGCCGCTCTGAATCAGATCCGCAAGTCTGCCATTCTTCGCAAGCTCCATGTAGATCGGCGTGCTCGCCGGGTAAACGCTTAAGGTAAATTCGTCGCAGCCGATAAAGTTCCCTTTCAGGATATCGGCCGCCGCGCAGATATTCTCAAAACCGCCGCCCGCGCAGCCGGCAATGATGCCCTGATCCACGTACAGCCTGCCGTCCCGCACCTTATTCTTCAATGTAAAGTCAACCGCGCCGTCGAAGCTGACCGCCGCACGCTTCTCCACATCGTCGAGGATATCCATCAGATTCGCGTTCAGCTCCTCGATCGTATACGTGTTGCTCGGATGGAACGGCATCGCGATCATCGGACGGATCTCGCTCAAGTCTATGCAGACAACGCCGTCATAGTAAGCCACCGCACCCGGAGCCAGCTCTTTGTAATCTTCTGCTCTTCCGTGAATCTCATAGAATTCTTTGATCCGGCTGTCCGTCTGCCAGATGGAGGACAGACAGGTCGTCTCCGTCGTCATGACGTCGATGCCGATACGGAAATCAGCGCTTAAGGAAGCCACGCCCGGTCCCACAAATTCCATAACTTTATTATTCACATAACCGTTGCCAAACACCGCGCCGATAATTGCCAGCGCGACATCCTGCGGCCCCACGCCCGGAACCGGACTGCCGGTCAGATAGACCGCCACAACGCCCGGCATATTGATATCGTAAGTCTGGTTCAGAAGCTGCTTGACCAGCTCCGGTCCGCCTTCGCCCATCGCCATCGTGCCGAGCGCGCCGTATCTCGTATGAGAATCCGAGCCGAGGATCATGCCGCCGCCGCAAGCCAGCATCTCACGCGCAAACTGATGAATGACCGCCTGATGAGGCGGAACGTAAACGCCGCCGTACTTTTTCGCGCAGCTGAGTCCAAACATGTGGTCGTCCTCGTTGATCGTGCCGCCCACCGCACAAAGCGAATTGTGGCAGTTCGTCAGCACGTACGGAACCGGAAATTTCTCAAGCCCGGAAGCTCTCGCCGTCTGAATGATCCCTACAAACGTGATGTCATGGGACGTCAGCTTGTCAAATTTAATCTTCAGCTTGTCCATATTTCCGGAGGTATTGTGGCTCTCCAGAATCGAATACGCGATTGTATTCTTTGCCGCCTCCTCCTTCGCCGGGACATTTCCTCCCAGCTTCGCTGCCAGAGCTGCCTTCGCCTCCTGATTGTCCGGAATCAGCTCCGTCCCGTTCAGAAGATAAGCACCTGTCTCAAACAATTGAATCATTTTTTCATTCCCTCCTCTATTCTTTATACTCCGGCATTTCAGCTTCCCTGCATATTCTGCCGAAGGCTTTTGCCTGTTCCATGGAATATCTTTTTTGTGAATCGAGCAGGAGGCGGCTTTTCCTCCTGCTCGCCGCGCGGCCCAGGTGCTGCGTCAGCAGCTGTTTTCCCCTCCTGGACCTGCGCAAATCAAAGACCCCGCTGCAAGCAACGGGGTATCAATCTTGCAGCGCCCCAAGGAGCGGGGTATTTGGTCTCCGCTCCGCTTCGGTCTGTGCTGACCGTGCGCCACTGGCGCACAGCACCCTCGCGGCATTCGTCAAATATCCATGCGAGCATGGCTATTTTCCTCATTGCTCGCGGGAATAAACTGACAGTTCAGACGTCTGCCGCACAGGCTTCCATCTGAACTGTTATATACATCCCTGTATTCCAGTTTGATCTTTCCATCTGTATCTTCCAGCGATATTCCATGATTCCGCTGTTCTCTGCCTTATCGTCTCTCATCTCTGGAGAGCACAGAGATTCGGAGCCAAAGATGTCTGCTGACGCAGACCCGAATCCCGCGCGCAAAACCCGCAGGCGAGTTTTGAATACAATCTGCCGCACCCTGACCACTTTGTCCGATCAGCCGTGTCTCAGCCGGAATTTCCGCACTTCTCTCTCTGTCTCAACCTTTTCGATCTCGGCGCCCAATCCGCGCAGCTTCTCTTCAAAGGCCTCATAGCCTCTCTGGATATATATGATGTCATCCAGGATCGTCTCTCCCTCGGCGGCCAGTCCCGCGATCACAAGCGCCGCTCCCGCACGCAGATCCGGCACGCTCATGCGCGCTCCTGTCAGTTTCTCCACGCCCGTGATGATCGCCGTATTGCTCTCCACGCGGGCCTCCGCTCCCATGCGGGTAAGCTCGTCCAGATATTTGAAGCGGTTCTCAAAAATACTCTCCGTCACGATGCTCGTCCCCTGAGCGATCGCAAGCGTCACGCCAATCTGAGGCTGCATGTCCGTCGGATATCCCGGATACGGAAGCGTCTTAACATTGGTGCTGTGCAGACGCTTTGACGCAACCACACGGACCGCGTCGTCAAACTCTTCGACCTCGCAGCCGATCTCCAGAAGCTTTGCCGTCGTCGCCTCAAGGTGCTTCGGAATCACATGCTTGACCATGACGTCGCCCTTCGTGGCCGCCGCCGCAAACATGAAAGTCCCGGCCTCAATCTGATCCGGAATGATCGAATACTCTGTCTTGTGCAGTTTCTCAACTCCGCGGATACGGATCACGTCCGTGCCGGCGCCGCGGATACTTGCACCCATACTGTTGAGGAAATTCGCCACATCAACCACATGAGGCTCACGGGCACAGTTTTCAATGATTGTACGCCCGTCCGCCATCGAGGCCGCCATCATAATATTGATCGTGGCTCCCACGGATACCGTGTCCAGATAGATATGGCTCCCATGCAGATGATCCGTCTCCGCAATGATAAAACCGTTGCGGATGGTCACATGAGCGCCCAGCGCCTTAAAACCCTTGATGTGAAGATCGATTGGGCGGGAACCAATATTACAGCCGCCCGGAAGCGGCACTCTTGCCATCTTATGTTTTCCAAGAAGCGCCCCGATCAGATAATAGGACGCCCGTATTTTCTTGATGTACTCATAGTCAACGCATACCTCCCCGACTTCTGCGCTGTTCAGTAAAACCGCATGACGCGTGAGACGCTCAACTTTGACACCGATGCTTTCCATCGCCTCAAGCAGCACATTGATATCACGGACGTCCGGAAGATTCTCAATCAGAACCGTCTCGTCCGTCATGATCGCCGCCGCCAGTATGCCAAGCGCCGCATTCTTCGCACCGCTGATTTCCACCTCCCCTACCAGTGGATTACCGCCTTTGATAATATACTGTTCCATAAAATACACCTCTGTTCCGCAATCATCTGCACCCCGCAGAACCCTTCCGGGACTCAGGTCATTGCTTTTGCTTATTTATACTCGTATTCCCCTGTCAGCCAAACAAAGAATCAGGTGATACTCTGTTCTCCCAATCATCCCCGGACAGAGAACCACCTGTTTTTTAATTACAACCAGTATACCACATTCTGTGTTTTTGTAAATATCAATTACTGATTTCTACCTTTTTTGTACACATTTGCCAGTAACAATTATCAGAATAAACAGGGGTATTCCTCCTGCATTTGCAGATATTTTAGAAAATTATCGGCGTTTTTTCACACTGTATCCGAACTTTCCGATATTTTTTCCCAGTCCAAAATATTCTCCATGAGAGTAGACAATCAGTCCCGCCTGATTCAGACGGAACCTTCCCGTCTCATCCAGATAACGCGCATCCACATCCACGCCAAGCACTTCCGCGACAAACATATGATGCGAACCCAGCTCCAGAATCTGCGTCGTACGGCACTCAAGATTCACAGGGCTCTCCTCGATAATCGGAGCGCTTACATGGACGGCCTTTCCCGGCGTCAGGTTCATCTGCGCGAATTTGTCCACGTCCCTGCCCGAACGCACCCCGCAGAAATCCGTCGCCCGCGCCAGTTTCTCCGTCGTCAGGTTGATCACGAACTCGCCTGTCTCCTTCAGAATCCCGTAGGAGTATCGTTCCGGCTTTACTGAGATCGAAACCATCGCGGGGCTGCTGCAGACTGTCCCCGTCCACGCCAGCGTGATAATGTTCGGCTTCTCCCCCGGCCTCTGGCAGCTCACCATCACCGCTGGCAGCGGGTACAGCATATTGCCGCCCCGCCAGTGCTCGCGGGAACTGCCGCTCTTTATTCTTTCCATACGCGCCTCCCTGCTCATCTCATTTTTCTTCGAAAAATGGCTTCTTTTCGGTGTTTGCGGGCCTCTGAGCATGCTCTTCCATGCAGGCATGGGCCGCATGCTCCTTCGGCCCTGGGATCACACTGTATTCATCCGGTTAATGGCTTCCATAAATGACGGCACCAGCTGCTTCTTGCGCGACACCACGCCCGGCAGGCGCGTCACTTTGTCCGTCACACTCCTGTGGAAAGCCTCCTCCACCAGTGCACCGGCTTCCTTTCCGTAACAGAGCATCTCCGACGACTCATTGATAATATCCGTCAGCATGAAGAACAACATGTCGAGCTTCGTGCTGCGTTCCTGGAACAGCTTATCCAGATACGGAATCAGCCGGTCACGGATCTCATGAAGCTCCGTCGTGCTCATGGAAGTCACCTGTCCAATTCCAATATCCCAGTCCCCGAACTCAAATTTCTTGAAATCCTGGTAGACGATCTGCTCCGGCGATTTTGTCTTCAGATCGCTGCCCGCCGCGAACATCTCCCTCGCGTAACTCTGGCACTCAATCCCGGCGATTGCCGCGAGAGCCTGCGCCGCCTGAATATCCATCCAGGTGCAGGTCGGAGAACGGAACATCAGCGTATCCGAGATGATCGCGCTGCACAGAAGTCCCGCAATCTCCTTCGGTATCTCCACATTTTTCTCATTATAAATCTGATAGATGATCGTTCCGGTACAGCCGACTGGCTGGTTCCGGAAATAAACGGGAGCGACTGTCTCCAGCGAGCCGAGTCTGTGGTGATCGATCACCTCAAGAATTTCCGCGTCCAGCACGTTATCGACCGCCTGCGATACCTCGTTATGATCCACAAGGATCAGGGCACGTTTACGCACGCCAAGAAGATTCCGCCTCGAAATCATCCCGACGTAACGTCCCTTGCGGTCCAGAATCGGGAAATCACGGTAACGCTTTTTCGACATGACCTCGCGAAGACTTTCCGTATAGTCGGTCAGACGGAACGTCATCAGATTTTCCTTCTTCATGAAGAATTCCACCGGCATACTCTGGTTGATCAGCCGCGCCACAGCGTACGTATCGAGCGGCGTCACGATGATCGTGCAGTTCTTTTCCTGCGCAAGCCTTTTGATCGTGCGCGACACCTTAGCACCGAGACAGACCACGATGCAGCCTGCCGACATCTCAATCGCGCAGAGCTGCGATTCGTAGCGGTTGCCAAGAATCACCATGTCATGTTCCTCAATATAATCCTCCATGACGTCGGGATTCGCCGCCGCAATCACCACCTTGCCTTTATCAAAATAAGATTCCGGGTCGCCGATAACCATCTCCGCGTCCAGCGTCTCAAGAATATTGCGGTACGGCGTCTTCGCTATGGAAACAATCGCGCTGTTGTATTCTTCCATGTAGGACTTCGCGATGTCGTTGACCGTGATCAGTCCCTTGAGCTGATTCTGTTCTGTCGTGATCGGAAGCGTAAACACATTCTGCGTCTTCATCAGCGTCCACGCTTTCTTCAGAGACAGATCGCTTCTGACACCGTCCACCCTGCGGATCTCCATATCCTTGACCCGGGTACCGATATTTTCAACAAAAAGAGGGGCCTCCACCCCAAACCGCTCCAGTACATACTGGGTCTCCGCGCTCACCTGTCCGGCACGGACCGGAACATAATTATACTGGCTGCTGGTCTCATCCTGATTTTTCAAATAAGCATACGCAATCGCGGAACAGATGGAATCCGTATCTGGATTTTTGTGACCCACGATACAAACTGTCCGCTTCTCCACCTGCTGCCCGTCGTCTGTTATATTTCTTTCCTGATGCATTGACTGCTGTTCTTCCATTTCTGTATATCTCATCCTTTACTGGCTTTTCTTATTTCTTTCATTTCCCGGCTTCCATCCGCACGGCGTTTCCGGCACCAGGGCTCTGCCTTCATCCGTCCCGGCATTTCCGGTTCCCTGAATTCCGCCCGGCATTTTCAGCCGGGCCTGTTTAATCCATTTCTTTACTCTGCTGTCTCCAGCGCAATCTTCACCATATCGTTAAAACTGGACTGCCGTTCCTCGGCCGTCGTCGCCTCTCCTGTAATAATGCTGTCCGAGATCGTACAGATTGCCAGCGCATGCTTCCCAAGACGCGCCGCGTTCATATAGAGTCCGGCCGCCTCCATCTCCACGGCCAGAACGCCCATCTTGCGCCAGTTTACATCCAGCGTGCCTTCGCTGTAGAACGTATCGGACGAGAGCAGATTCCCGACTTTGTAATTTACGTTCCCCATCGCCTCGACGGCCTCCACCGCTCTGCGGAGCAGTTTGTAGGACGCGATCGGCGCAAATGTTCCCGGAAGCTGATACTGCGCCGCATAGTTTGAATTCGTGCAGGCGCCCATGCCAAGTACGACGTCACGGATCTTCAGATCCGCAGTCAGCGCGCCCGCTGTGCCGATCCGGATAATGTTGTCCACATCATAAAACTTAAACAGCTCGTAAGAATAAATCCCTATGGAAGGAATTCCCATCCCGCTCGCCATGACCGATACTCTCTTCCCATGATACGTGCCGGTAAAGCCGTTGACACCGCGCACGTTATTAACCAGCACGGGACTCTCCAGAAATGTCTCCGCCACATATTTCGCCCGGAGCGGATCTCCAGGCATCAGAACTGTTTTTGCAAAATCGCCGGCTTTTGCCGCGATATGCGGGGTCGGTATATTACTCATTGTGATTCTCCTTTCTTTCATGCATCTTCTATGGAATGATGTTGGGGTCAAAAGATGCCAGACGGATTGTTCCTTGTCTCTGAAACCGCCTGAAAAATACAGGATCCGGTCCCCGGCCGTCACAGGCGGTCCAGACATGACAATATAATTTATTATATCACAAAATCCCTGTAATATAAACCATTTTTTTCAACATATATGCACTATCAATGCAAATTCTTTATTTTCGTGTCATGTGCATTTTACACAATATATTTTTCTGTTTTTATCAGTTTTATGTCAATTTCACCTAATATTCACGATTTGTTCATACTTTATTCACAAGTAGATGTTATAGTACAAACAGTTCTTGAGATAACACTCTCGAATCTATGCTGTAATGTCATTCATTACACATATTGATAAATTTTTTCATAATAGCCTCCGGTGTACCAGACGCCGGGGGCACTCCTCATTTATGCCCCTTTTTCACGCATGGCGGACCATACAGCAGAGGCCTTCATCTCCGGGCCTCTCTTTTTTGTTCCCCTTTTTCATGCGCAGGCCCAGGCATGGAAATCAGCTGCTGACGCAGCACCTGGGCCGCGCGGCGAGCAGAAGGAAAAGCCGCCTCCTACTTGATCATGGCGGACCATGCAGCAGAGGCCTTCATCTCCGAACCTCTCTTTTTTGTTCCCCTTTTTCACGCATGGCGAACCATGCGGCAGAGGCCCCATCTCCGGGCCTCTCTTCATTTATTTTTCTTCTTTACCCCGACACATTCGGATGTTCTCCGCCCAAAATCAGACCGCCGCAAAATACCGTTTTCTGCAGGATACAGCCGGCATATTTGTTCTGCCCGTGCTGCATCCCGTTTCAAAACCATACTTTGCGGCGGCTTTCTGTATCGTTAGCTGTCAGTTAAAGTAAACAAGATCATTCTCCGGCGCACCTGTCATCTCATAACTCTTCGCATAAAGCACCGGCCCTTTCTGCCCGTATTCTTTCATATACTCATACCGTATCTCCGCCGTCAGCCAGATCCACTGGCGCGCTTTCAGCAGAGGCTCAAACTCCGCCTTGCAGAGGTAGCCAAGAAACCGGATATCGTCGGCACAGCAGGTCATAACATTGCGTCCCGGCACAAATATTCCTTCCCCGAACCGTTTCGATTTCATCACCTTTGCGCGGAACCGCACTTTTTTCCCGTCATACCGGTCGGGCGTCTCGTTCGTGTCCAGATACCAGAGCCCATAATCGATATCCTCAATCTGGACAACCTCCGCACTCAGATCATACGGCGGCTCCTCCATCCCCGGATCCACCGGATTTCCATCGTCATCTTCAAAATAAATCATTGCCGCCTGGTTCACGCCGCGCACCGCTCTTCGCCAGGAATGCAGCTCCATATCAGGGGTACAGCGGTTGAAGATCACCATCTCCGTATTCAGGAACAGATTGCTCAGGATACCTCTCATATTGTTCAGGTAAACTCCAAACGTACTCCCGTCCACGATCGTGATCACCTGCGCGATTTCCAGTCTTCCCGGCAGGCCTTTCTCAAACATCCATTTTACATCCCACATACCGTTCATCTCAATGAACATTTTTTCCGGCCGGTAATGTTTCTGACAGTCCAGCAGAAACTCTGAGGTAAATTCCTTTTCGTCCTCAACCGTAATTATATCAATGTTCATGCCGGCAAGCTGTTTTTCATCGTACTCTTCCTCCCCCTCCTCGCAGAGGATCAGGAGAGATTTTGCGCCGCCGGTAAACTCATCATCCGCCAGGACATCCCGGAGAAACGACGTCTTGCCGCTCTCCAGAAATCCCGTTATCATGTACACCGGTATTTCCCTAAACATCTTATCACCCGATTTCCTGTCTGATACCCCGCTGGCTGCAGCGGAGCCGTTAACTTACCGTTTTTACAATCGGCATTGCCGCATGCCTCCTGTCCATACCACGAAGTATGCGGCCCATTACAAAATTTTATAATCCGAACAGTTCTTTCAGTTTATCCTCTTTCAGCTGGGATCCGATTACACAGAACCGGCCCGTATAATCAGCGGCGCCTTCGCGCACTTCATACTCGCCCGGCACATAATCGAAGTGGATCCACACACCTTCTGCGGTCGGCAGCATACCCTTTGCGCGGAGGATCACACCGTATGAATCTCCTTTGTCCAGCTCCGCAAGGATCTGACTGATCTCATCCTTCGTATATTTCTTCGGCGTCTCCTGTCCCCAGGACGTAAACACCTCATCCGCATGATGATGGTGATGATCATGATGATGGTCATGACCGCAGCCGCATGAATCCCCATGATCGTGATGATGCTCATGATCGTGATCCTCATGGTCATGGTGATGTTCATGATCGTGATCCCCGTGATCGTGGTCATGGTCGTGATCATGCTCATCATGGTCATGATGATGCTCATGGTCGTGATCCTCATGATCATGGTGATGCTCATGATCGTGATCCTCGTGGTCATGGTGATGCTCATGATCGTGATCCTCATGGTCGTGATGATGCTCATGATCGTGATCCTCATGGTCATGATCGTGATCCTCATGGTCGTGATGATGTTCATGATCATCGTGGTCGTGATCATGGTCCTCATGGTCATGATGATGGTCGTGATCCTCGTGGTCGTGGTGATGCTCATGATCATGATCCTCGTGGTCATGATGATGATCATGGTCATGATGACCGCCGCACACCGGACACACATCATCCTCCCGCGCTTCCGCCATCAGCTCATCCGCGAGAGACAGCGTCTTCTCGATCGCCTGCATAATCTGAGCGCCGGTCAGTTCGTCCCATGGAGTTGTGATAATCGTGGCCTTCGGATTCTTCTCCTGAATGAGCGCGACCGCAGCCATCAGCTTCTCCTCGGTCATTTTCTGTGTCCTGCTCAGAATGATTGTCCCGGCAAATTCCACCTGGTTATTATAAAACTCACCAAAATTCTTCATATACATTTTGACTTTGGAAGCGTCCGCCACCGTCACAAGACCGTTCAGCACAAGCCCTGCTTCCGGCGCCGCATCTTCCACCGCTTTCCTGACATCAGAAAGCTTCCCGACTCCCGACGGCTCAATAATAACATGATCCGGGGCAAAGCGCTCCGTTACTTCTTTCAGGGCTTTTCCAAAATCACCTACCAGCGAACAGCAGATGCAGCCGGAATTCATCTCCGTGATATTAATTCCCGCATCCTTAAGAAAACCGCCGTCGATCCCAATCTCGCCGAACTCATTCTCGATCAGAACAACTTTCTGTCCCGCGAACACCTCCTGGATCAGCTTCTTGATCAGGGTGGTCTTTCCGGCTCCAAGGAATCCTGAAATAATATCTACTTTTGTCATGTTATTCCTTCTTTCCATAAAAAATAATACGATGTTGTTTTGCGCTATACATTCTAGCACACTTTCCCTAAGTATGCAAACGTTACAGTTCACACCAACAACTTCTTTACTCTACTCTATCTCCACCGTCCAGGTGGTTTCCCAGGTTTTGCCCGCGTCTACATGCATCAGATCCGCCTGCTGCGCAAAATCCTCAATGATTCCGTCGCGCGACGGCAGAGAACTCCACGGCTCCACACACACGTAAGGAGCCGTCTTGTACGGCTTATGCCAGAATCCGACATACTGGAAATCCGGATAGGAAACCTTCACGCTGCGGCTGCCTTTGTCGGATTTGATCGTGACCATGCGGTCCGCATGTTTCAGCACAATGGCGTCGTGGTCGAAAAGTTCATGGCGCAGGCGGATCCTGCGTCCATCCTCCAGCGGATACAGCTCATCCTTTCCGGTCAGAAAACAGTTGTCCGTAAATCCTACGCGGTACGGCTTTGCGGGAGCAGAGAATTCCAGATAATAATCCTCGAATGTCAGTCCTTCTTCCATCGGGACATTGAATCCCGGATGTCCGCCGATTCCAAAGAAAATCCTTCTGGTATCCCTGTTTTCCACCGTGCTTGTGATCTTCATCTGATTATCTTTCAGCGCGTAAGTGATCCGATACGTAAATTCATACGGATACTGCGCCCTCGTCTCCTCATTTGCGTCCAGCCGGAATGTAATGCTGTCCTCCTCTTTTTTCTCCACGGCGAGCGTCTGATAACGGACAAGTCCGTGTATCTTCATACGGTATTTCGTGCCGTCCAGCGTGAATGTCTCATCTGTCAGCCTCGCCACATATGGGAAAATATTCGGGGCCTGTCCGGTCCAGATTTCCGGATCCGGCTGCCACAGATATTCTGTGCCGTCCGGCGTCTGAATCGATCTCAGCTCCGCCCCCCTGTCGCAGATCACAACCTTCAGTCTGTCATTTTTAATTTGATATTCCATGATTTATCCTCCTCACTGTTTATATTCTTGCGGGATGAAAAAAATTTTCTGCCGGCGTTCCGCCGCCATGACGCCGGGGTCAAAACTGAAAATAAATAAATGCACTGGCGTCATATCCCGGTCCGTACACACCAAAGATCAGTATGCCAAAAATGCCGAACAGATAGATCAGCCACCGCAGCCAGAGTCCCTGACGGCAGATCATGTCCCTCAGACAGATCTCTTTGTATCTGCACAGATCTGCCGCAAACAGAATAACCATGCTCACGATCAGAACCAGCAGCGTATCGTACGTAAGTCCCATGGCTTTCAGATTGCCTCCCCAGGTGAGCCATCCGCTTCCCACGCCGATGATCTTTTTGATAATCGCAATCCCCTGCCGGAAATCCGCGCGGAAAAATATCCAGCTGAAATCCACAAGTCCAAAGGTAATCAGCATCCGCAGAAGTTTGTGGCTGAACACAGTCTCATCCACACAGAACAGTTTCTTTATCTTTTTCTTCGCCGGCTTCAGCCATCTTCCGATTATCTGCCAGGCCCCGTTGATACAGCCCCATATCACAAAATGCCAGGATGCCCCGTGCCAGAGACCGCTGACGAAAAACACGATCATCAGGTTCAGCTGCCTGCGGAACTCCCCTTTTCTGTTTCCTCCGAGCGGAATATAGAGATAGTCGCGGAACCAGCCCGACAGAGAGATGTGCCATCTCCTCCAGAAATCGGCCACAGACTCCGCAAAATACGGCGTGTTAAAGTTTTCCATCGTCCTGAAGCCCATAACCTGCGCGGCCCCGATCGCTATATTGGAATAACTGTCAAAGTCGCAGTATATCTGAAACGCAAACAGGATCGTCGCCAGAAGAAGCTGGAAACCGGTCCGATCTTTATAGCTGTCATACACGCTGTTGACCGCAATCGCCAGATACTCGGACAGCACCACCTTCTGAAAATACCCGTACAGCATCAGAAGAAGACCGCTTCTCACTTTCTCAAACTCAAATTTATGTTTTTCATTCATCTGTGTCAGCAGATTTTTGGAACGTTCGATCGGTCCTGCCGCAATCTGCGGGAAAAATGAGACATACAGCGCATATTTCAGAAAATTCTTTTCCGCGCAGATATCCTTCCGGTATACGTCCATGGTATAACTGAGGACTTTGAATGTGTAAAAGGAAATCCCTACTGGAAGAACCACATCAAAAGCAGGAATCCTCGCCTGAATGCCGACAGTCTGCAGCAGCCGGACGATCGTATCCGCCGCAAATGTATAATATTTAAAGAAAAACAGAATCCCCAGATTGCTTACAAAGGCCAGCGCGACATACAGCTTCTTCCGCCTGGTTCTCCCGGCTTCCTCCTCGATACGGTCCGCCGAATCCATCAGAAGTCCCGTCACATACGTGATGACCGTCGATGTCAGAAGCAGAAGTGCGTACTTCGGGTTCCAGCACATGTAAAAGAAATAACTGCACAGCAGAAGAAATACACAGCGGAACCGGTGCGGAATCAGGTAGTAGAGCAGACAGACCGACGGAAAAAATATGAGAAATTCTATTGAGTTAAACAGCATTTTCTTCTCCTCCTCTTATCTCAGTCTCCGGATTTTTCGGGAAGCATTTTCTCGCGGCGCGCTTTATAGCGCTCATAATCTTCATCCCATGACTTATATTTCTCTTCCTGTCTGTGGTCGGTAAGCCCGCAGTTCTCGGCCAGCCATCCGGCCATATGCTTCATCAGTTTATCCGTCCCGTATGTATTCAGATGCTGGTCATCATAAAAATCTGTCTCATAGTCAATTCCGAGCTCTTTTGTCTTCTGATAGAAAAAGAACGGAATGCCCCGTTTCGCCGCGTATTTCTCCACAGAAAGATTTATGCGCAGCGCTTTTCTGGCCGTCTGGTTGTTCGCCATCGGCGCCGCGTACAAAACCAGCTGAATCCCGTTTTCCTCACACAGATCAATGATCTTTTTCAGATATTTTCTCGTATTTTTCGGAAGCTTCAGCGGTTTTTGAGGAAAATCCGGCTCTATCTGAGGCACCACTTTGAAACTCAGGACGCCTCCTTTCATCCATGCCACGCGGTTGAAGTCATAGCTCTTAATCTCACTCCACCGGTCATGATACACCAGGAACGGAATGTAGTAGGACAGCTTCTGTTTCCAGGTGTACTCCGGAAAAAAGTCCTCCAGCAGCTCTGTCTTGGTTTTTCCAATACGGATTCCGTCAATCGCGGAGCGCAGATACCCCTCTGTATTGTACTGGTTTTCCTCTCTGAAGCTGAAAGTCTCAAGCAGAACCACCTTCGGATTCTGATACTGAAGCATCTCCTTAAGCAGATAATAAGAACATGCGACGGGCTGAGACGGACTGCTCATAACGTAAGAAGGAATCCCGTATTCTCCCCACAGTAAATTTGGCTGAATACTGTGATAAGAATGGCTGCTTCCGATGCAGAGAACATCGAGAGTGTTCTCTTCTATATCATAAAAGGAATGTACCATATCCGTCTCCTGCCCAACTTTGAGACGCAAAATATCATTCACAACTCCAAAAACGGCAAACGCCAGAATACAAAAAAGCAGGACCCCGCCGATCCGCTGAATTTTTTTCTGCATAAACCTTCTCCTCCTTTTTCTTTTCAGGCGAGGCATTTTACTCAATCCCTGGCATCTTCAGCGATCAGTTCCTCACGGCGCTCCATATAACGCTCATAATCCTCATCCCATGATCTGTAACGCTCTTCCTGTCTGTGGTCGGCAAGTTCGTAATTCTGCAGCAGCCATTCTGCGAGATTGACTGTCAGTTTTTCTGTCCCGCAGGTATTCAGATGATGGTCATCGTAAAAATCTGTCTCGTAATCAATTCCGAGCTCTTTCGTCTTCTGGTAAAAAAGAAACGGAATATCCCGTTTCGCCGCGTATTTCTCGACGAAAAGATTCACACGCAGTGCTTCTCTGGCCGTATCGGTATCCGCAAACGGAGCCGCAAAAAAGATCAGCTGGATCCCGTTTTTTCTGCAAAGTCTGATAATCTTTTTTAAATACTTCCGGTTCATCTTCGGAATCTTCAATGGTTTTTGAGGAAAATCAGGCTCTGTTTGAGGCACCGTCCTGAAATCCAGGACGCCTCCTTTCAGCCACGCGTGCTGAATAAAGTCGTAATTTTCAAGTTCATCCCAGCGGCTGTGATACATCAGAAACGGAATATAATAGGACAGTTTTTCTTTCCAGGAATATTCCGGCAAAAGATCATTCAGGGCCTCTATCTTAACATCCCCAAACCGCATTCCGTCGATCGCCTGGCGCAGATAGCTGTCATTCTTGAATTTGTACTTCCGCGGGAAGCAGTACGTTTCCAGCAGAACCAGCTTCGGTTTCTGATATTTGAGCGCCTCCTTAAGCAGATAATAGGAGCAGGGCACCGTCTGTCCGGGACTCCCCAGAACGTAAGAAGGGATTCCGTATTCCCCCCACAACAAGTCCGGCTGTACGCTGTGGTAAGCGTGGCTGCTTCCAATACAGAGAATATCCAGACTGTTTTCTTCTATATCATAAAATGAATGTATCATATCCGCCTTATCGACGACTTTAAAACGCAGGACATCATTCGCAGCTCTAAAAACGGCAAACGCTGCAATCCAGAAAAACAGGATTCCCGCGATCCGGCGAATATTTTTCTGCATAAACCGTTTTTTCTCCTTTCAACAGTGAAGGACAGACCCCCGGAGAAAGTTATTTTCCTCCCCCGGAGATCTGTCCTCCATCTTATTCTTTATACTCTTATACCAGCTCCAGAACGACTTCCATAGCCGCGTCGCCGCGTCTCAAGCCGATCTTCACGATTCTGGTGTAACCGCCGTTGCGGCTTGCATACTTCGGCGCGATCTCATCAAACAGTTTCGCCGGAAGGTCAACCTTCTTCGTATTCTTCTTCCTGCCCGCCTTCTCCGCCGGAACTTCCGTCACCGGATAGAGCACCTTCAGCATCTGATGTCTTGCATGCAGTCTGCTCGGCATGTCTTTTTTGATCTGCTTCTGTACTTCGTCGTACACGGTAACCTTCTTACCGTTCACTACTTCCTTCACACGCTTGCCGTCCTTGTCCTTGCGGGGAACCTTTGCGGTAACGGTGACTGTCTCATAGTTGTCCTTCTCCCTGACTGCCAGAGCGATCAGACCTTCCGCGATCCTGCGGACTTCTTTTGCTCTTGCCTCTGTCGTAACGATCTTACCTTTATAAATAAGAGCAGTTACCTGATTGCGGAGCAGAGCCTTCCTCTGGCTGGAAGTTCTGCCGAGTTTTCTATAACCTGCCATTTTTATTGTCCTCCATTCTGGAACATGCAGCCACACTCTTCGGGCTTACTGGCTGTATGCTTTTACTCCATCGTGTAATCTAAGTTCGTCTGTCTCCATGCGCGGGCAGACGGCAGACTCACCTGCCGGCCTGAACAAGGCGCGAGAGACCCTTTCTATTCCTCGCTCGGATTCAGAGACAATCCAAGCTCTTTCAGCTTCGCAAGAACTTCCTCGAGGGATTTGCGGCCCAGGTTGCGGACCTTCATCATATCCTCCGGCGTCCTGTTGCAAAGTTCTTCCACGGTATTGATGCCTGCTCTCTTCAGACAATTGAAGGAACGAACCGAAAGCTCAAGCTCATCGATGTTCATCTCCAGAACCTTCTCCTTCTCATTGTCCTCCTTCTCAATCATGACTTCCGCCGACTTCGCATTCTCGGAGAGGTCAATGAAAAGACCAAGATGGGCGCTCAAAACCTTAGCCGCAAGGCTGACAGCCTCATCCGGCTCCAGCGTCGCGTTTGTATATACATCCAGCGTCAGTTTATCGTAATCCGTAATCTGTCCTACACGTGTGTTTTCAACCGTCAGATTTACCCGCTCCACAGGCGTATAGATCGCGTCCACCGCGATGACGCCGATCGGCATGTCCTCTGCCTTGCCCTTCTCAGCGCTCACATAACCGCGGCCCTTCGTGATTGTAAGCTCCATGTAGAGCTTGCTGTCCGTGCCGCCGTTCAAAGTCGCGATAACCTGGTCAGGATTCATGATCTCGATATCCTGATCGACCTGGATATCCGCGCCCGTCACTACGCCTTCGCCCTCAAACTCAATGTAAGCCACCTTGGCTTCGTTCGTCTCACTGGTGTTCTTGATAGCCAGCGACTTGAGATTCATGATAATCTCAGTGACGTCTTCCTTGACACCCGGGATGGAGCTGAATTCATGGAGTACGCCTTCGATTTTGACCTGGCTGACTGCGGCACCCGGCAGAGAAGAAAGCATGATTCTTCTCAGGGAATTGCCAAGAGTCGTGCCATAACCGCGCTCGAGCGGCTCTACCACAAATCTTCCAAATCTCTTATCTTCTGACATCTCAGCTATTTCAATTCTGGGTTTGTTGAAATCGAACATTTACGCCCCTCCTTTGGCCTTTGGGTTACTGATTGCAGAGTGGCTTAGGATTACTTGGAATACAACTCGACGATAAGCATCTCGTCCACCGGAACATCGATCGCTTCTCTCGTCGGAAGCTCCTTCACAGTGCCTTTCAGGTTCTCCTGATCCGCGTCAAGCCATTCCGGAACCAGCCTGCCGCCGGTCACTTCCAGAATGTCTTTGTATCTCTGGGAACCTTTGCACTTTTCCTTGATTTCAACGGTGTCTCCGGCCTTCACAAGGTAGGACGGAATCTGCACCGGCTTGCCGTTTACAAGCACATGCTTGTGATCGACGATCTGTCTTGCCTCTTTACGGGTTCTCGCAAAACCAAGGCGGAAGATGACATTGTCAAGTCTGGTCTCGAGCATAACCATCAGGTTCGTACCTGTCATACCCTGCATCTTGACAGCTTTCTTATAATAATTGCGGAACGGCTTCTCCAGCACGCCGTAGATAAATTTTGCTTTCTGCTTCTCGCGCAGCTGCAGGCCGTACTCACTCATCTTACGGTTCGCGCGCTTCAGCTCTCTCGTTGATTTCTTGTCAATTCCCAAATAAATCGGATCAAGACCAAGTGATCTGCATCTTTTAAGAACAGGAACTCTGTTAACTGCCATCTCTATAGACCTCCCTGATTATACTCTTCTGCGTTTTGGCGGACGGCATCCGTTATGCGGAACCGCAGTCACGTCGCGGATACTGGTTACTTCAAGACCGTTTGCGGAGAGCGCACGGATCGCTGCTTCTCTTCCTGAACCCGGTCCCTTCACGAATACGTCTACTGTCTTAAGGCCATGAATCAACGCTGCCTTTGTAGCAGTCTCTGCAGCCATCTGCGCTGCATACGGAGTGGATTTCCTGGAACCTCTGAAACCGAGGCCGCCGGCGCTTGCCCATGACAGAGCATTTCCCTGTGCATCTGTCAGCGTTACGATCGTATTATTGAAAGATGCCTGAATATGTGCCTGTCCGCGTTCGACATTCTTTCTTACACGCTTTTTTGTCACTTTCTTAGCCGCAACTTTTTTAGCCATATCTGAATTACCTGCTTTCTCGTTATTTGATCAACCTATGGGTACGCAACCATAAAGCATACAAACATAAATGTTGCAGATGCTTTATCAATTACTTCTTCTTGTTCGCAACAGTCCTCTTCGGACCCTTTCTGGTCCTTGCGTTGTTCTTCGTATTCTGACCGCGAACCGGGAGACCTCTTCTGTGACGGATTCCTCTGTAGCATCCAATCTCCTGGAGTCTCTTGATATTGAGGGCGACATCTCTTCTGAGATCGCCTTCCACCATGTAATGTTCGTCAATGACGTCACGAATCCTTGATACTTCCTCATCGGTTAAATCTCTGACACGAGTATCCGGATTTACATTCGCTGCTGCAAGAATCTTGTTTGAACTTGTTCTGCCGATTCCGTAGATATAGGTCAGACCGATCTCTACACGTTTTTCTCTTGGTAAGTCTACACCAGCAATACGAGCCATGTATTTGTTCCTCCATTTTCTTTGTGCGCAGTCTGCCGGACGGCAGGGCTGCTTATTGTCTCTAACTGGGGCAGGCAATGGCTGCCCAGCCGCGGTACCGCGGCCTTTCCGACCCATTAAGCTGTGACCAGAACGCTGCGCATCCGAGTCCCGCTTTCCGCAAAACAGCACGGAACAGCAAAGCGGTTCTGATGCGGCGCACGGCCTCGCACGGCATGCACATCCCGTACGGGCGGTTCTCATACGGGACCGTAGACTGCCCTATCCTGCGCCGGTATTAAAAGCCAATATCGCAACGAAATAAAATCCCATAATCTATGCTGAAAGAAATATGTTCTTGATTATTCCATCGTATATTGTAAGTGCCTCGGGCATTGCCCGGAGGAGGGCTTTCCTCTTTCCGCCTGGGTCTTACTAGCCCTGTCTCTGTTTGTGCTTCGGATTCTCACAGATGATCATGATATTGCCTTTCCTCTTGATCACCTTGCACTTGTCACAGATGGGCTTCACTGATGATCTAACCTTCATGGTTAAACCTCCTTTCATCAGCTGAATATGATCTGTCTTCGGATGGAGCCGGCCGGAGCCGGTCCCGGACCAGGCTGCTTCCCGGCCTCTCATGCCTGAACGCAAAAAAGGCACAGAAAAAAAGCCTTCCTGAAAAGTCCGTGTTGTATTATATCATCTCATGGTAAAAAATGCAAGCGTTTTATTTATCTCTCCAGATAATTCTGCCCTTAGTCAGATCATACGGAGACAGTTCGATCGTCACCTTGTCTCCCGGAAGAATGCGGATAAAATTCATGCGGAGCTTGCCGCTGATATGCGCAAGCACGACATGCTTGTTGATCAGCTCCACCTTGAACATCGCGTTGGGAAGCTTTTCAAGTACGGTACCTTCTACTTCAATGACATCTGCTTTTGACATATATACCTCCTGTATTCCTTCAATATCCTGCGGACATCCGCATCTGTGCTGATCCCCTCCATGAGGGGGCGCAGCTCCTCTGGAATCTTTTTGATGACCTGCAGATGCATGAGCTTCTTCTTCTTCGGAGATTCCAGAAGCTTCCTCCTGCCATCACACAGCTGACAGTACAGGCCATCCTCCTCCACTACCACATACAACTCGCCTTTGTCATGTCCGGCCAGCGAGACAGCCAGCATCTTCGCGTTCCAAACCTTCATCCTGTCATCCCTCCTGTCAGCTGCCCTTCCCTTTTCCGTTCCATCCAGTGCCGGACAGATGGACATTTCGCGCGGCATCCCCCGGATGTTTTCTTTCAGAGCGCACCTTTTCTTCGCGGGAACCGCGGCGGATGCGCAAAAAATGCGATTGGAAGATGCCGCTTTCGCGGCCGCATTTTCGCGCGTTCAGCGCTGGGGCGCTGAACTTTCACAGTAACCCCCCATGCCAGGCATCCCGGCACCACCATGAGTGAAAGCCCATGCCCGCACATCTGGCACCACCATGAATGAAAAGGAGTTCACTCTGAGCCGCGGGCGCTCAGCAGCTCAGCGTCAGGATCTCCGGTTCTCCGTCCGTGATCAGGACTGTGTTCTCGTAATGCGCGGACAGGCTGCCGTCCTCCGTGACTACCGTCCAGTCGTCGTCCAGCCACACCACATCCGCCCCGCCTGCGTTGATCATCGGCTCGATCGCGAGCGTCATTCCGGCGATCAGACGGATCCCTCTGCTCTTCTGCCGGAAATTGGGAATCTGCGGATCCTCATGCAGCGCCTTGCCGATCCCGTGGCCCACCAGGTCGCGGACAACCCCGTATCCGAATGAATCCGCATAGTCGTTGATCGCGGCTGAGATCTCATGCAGCCTGTGTCCCGGCTTCGCGTACTGAATCCCTCTGAAAAAACACTCCCGCGTCACGTCGATCAGCTGCTGCGCCTCCGGCGTGATCTGTCCGACCCCGTACGTGCGCGCCGCATCCGAGTGCATCCCCTTGTAGATCAGGCCGGCGTCGATGCTGACGATGTCCCCTTCCTTCAGGATCCTTTGTTTGCTCGGAATGCCGTGCACCACCTCATCGTTGACCGAGATGCAGAATGACTTCGGAAATCCATTGTAATTGAGGAAATTCGGCGTACATCCGAACCCCCGGATCACTTTCTCTCCGATCCTGTCCAGCTCCAGCGTGGAGATTCCCGGCCGGATCGCATCTTTCAATTCATTGTGTACAATTTCAAGCAGCCTTCCGGCCTCGCGCATCAGCTCTATCTCGCGCGCGGATTTAATTGTTACTGACATTATTTTCCTCCTGCAGCGCATCTGCGCTGATTTTCTGCGGCAGTCCGGATTTCTGGTACCGGCTGCCACAGTGCAAATTCTATGATGCCAGGGTCAAAAGTCCAAATCCATGGCATGTTTACATGCCAGTGGATGAAGGACTTTATGGCCCGCCCCGAGATGAGGAAAAAGTGGGGCAGGGGCCCCATGATTTCCGAATCCCGGGCAGGATTGTGAAAGTGCGAAGCACGAAACAATCCGTTTGGCATCTTTTTCTATGCTTCCAGGATTCCTGTGATTGCCGCAAAGACGTCATCCATGCTCTGCGTGCCGTCGACTGTCTTCAAAATCCCCTGCTTTGCGTAATAGTCGATCAGCGGCTGTGTCTGATCATGGTACACGCCCAGCCTCTTCTGCACGGTCTCAGGCTTGTCGTCGTCGCGCAGCACCAGCTTGTCGCCGCACACTTCGCAGATATCTCCTTTGGAAGAGGGATTGAACACGACATGGTAGGTGGCGCCGCATTTTACGCAGGCTCTTCTGCCCGACATCCTGTTCACAATGTTCTCATCCGGCACGTCGACATTCACCGCGTAGTCCAGCTTGTCGGAGAGCTTCGCCAGCGCGCCGTCAAGCGCCTCGGCCTGCGGGATCGTCCTCGGGAATCCATCAAGGATATAGCCTTTTTTGCAGTCATCCTGAGCAAGGCGGTCAATTACGAGATCTACCGTCAGCTCATCCGGAACGAGAAGTCCCTGATCCATGTATTCCTTTGCTTTCCGGCCCAGCTCCGTGCCGTTCTTAATATTGGAGCGGAAGATGTCGCCCGTTGAGATATGCGGAATTTCATACTTTGCCGCGATCATCTTTGCCTGTGTTCCTTTTCCTGCTCCGGGAGCTCCCAGCATAACTATCTTCATATTATATTACCGCCTTTCCTTAAATATTTATAATCGGGCAGGGGGCGGGTTTCCCTCCTGCCCGCCGCGCGGCCCAGGTGCTGCGCCAGCAGCTGGTTTCCATGCCTGGGCCTGCGCATATAGCAGTGCCCGCAGTATCCTTACAGATACGGCGGGCACGGAGTAGTACAACCGTACTGCTGTCTATTTTCACTGCCCGCTTCGCGAACAGCAGCGCTTTATTCTGATAAGAATCCTCTGTAGTTGCGTACAAGCATCTGTGACTCAATCTGCTGCAGCGTCTCAAGGATAACTCCTACAATAATGATGATGGACGTACCGCCGAACGATACTCTGGCTCCGAACCAGCCGTTGAAGAAAATCGGTACAAGCACCACGATCGTAAGACCAACAGCGCCTATGAACACGATGTTCCCAAGTACCTTGTTCAGGTAGTCCGTGGTCGGCTTGCCCGGGCGGATACCGGGGATGAAACCGCCCTGTTTCTTCATATTATCCGCAACTTCAATCGGGTTGAAAGTGATTGAGGTATAGAAATATGCGAAGAAAATGATCATTGCGATGTAGAGAACCAGGCCGATCGAGTAAGCCGGACGGTTCGGATTGAACCAGTTGTTCTGGCTCAGCACACCGATGATCGTCGCCGCGGCCCCGGTCGGATTTTTGCCCGTGAAGGACACGATAATCTGCGGAATGGACATCAGCGAGGATGCAAAGATGACAGGGATAACGCCCGCGGTATTAACCTTCAGCGGAATGAAGGAAGACTGGCCTCCGACCATTTTCCTTCCCTGCATTTTCTTGGCGTACTGTACCGGAATCTTTCGCGTCGCGTCATTCAGAACAATGACAAGCACAACCGTGACAAGCACAACGGCAAGAATAACAAGCGCCGCCAGCGCGCCCTGCGCGATTGCCTTACCCTGCACAAACAGTCCGAACAGCGTCGTGAAATCTGACGGGATACTTGAGAGAATGTTGATCATCAGGACGATGGAAATACCATTGCCCACGCCGTTCTCCGTAATTCTCTCACCAATCCACATCAACAGCGCCGAGCCTGCGGTGAGCGTGACTACAACCGTAATTCCCTTGAAAACATTCATGTCCGGGATCATACCGCTTCTTCCGAACCCGATCGTCATTGCGGTACTCTCAATCAGAGAGAGCGCTACCGTCACATAACGGGTAATCGAAACGATCTTCTTTCTTCCTTCCTCACCATCTCTGTGCATTTCCTCGAGCGCCGGAATGGCGATCGTGAGCAGCTGCATGATGATGGAAGAAGTGATATACGGTGTAATACTAAGCGCAAAAACTGAGAAATTCTCAAACGAGCCACCGGTGAATGCGGAGAAGAAATTAAACGCGTCGTTTGACTGGTTCGCAAACCAGTCCGCGAAATAATCCCTGTTCACTCCGGGAACCGGAAGCTGTGAGCCAAGACGGATCACAAGCATCATGAGAAAAGTAAAAAACAGTTTTTTGCGGATCTCCTTTACTCGGAACGCATTCTTCAGTGTCTCCAACATCTTAAATCACCTCTGCTTTTCCGCCGAGCTCTTCGATTTTAGCCTTCGCACTTTCACTGAAAGCATTCACCTTGACGGTAAGCTTCTTTGTCAGTGTTCCGTTTCCAAGAACCTTTACTCCATCTTTGGGACTCTTAATAATCTTTTTCTCGAGCAGCGCCTCGATCGTAACTTCCGCGCCGTCCTCGAATACTTCAAGAGCACTCATGTTAATTGCTTCGATATCGAGAGAATTTCTGTTCGTGAAACCTCTCTTCGGAAGACGTCTGTACAAAGGCATCTGACCGCCTTCGAATCCGATTCTCGGCGCTCCGGAACGAGCCTTCTGGCCTTTGTGTCCCTTACCGGCTGTCTTACCGTTTCCTGAACCGTGTCCGCGTCCTCTTCTGAAATTTTTATTATGAACAGAACCTGCAGCAGGCGATAAGTTTGCTAAGTCCATCATAACACCTCCTTATCTGATTTCGATTATGCCTCTTCTACTTTAACCAGGTGGGAAACCTTGGCGACCATACCTCTGATCGCGTCGTTGTCCGGCATTATAACCGTCTTATGCATCTTCGTAAGGCCGAGCGCCTTGACAGTCGCGCGATGCTTCGGGATAGCTCCGATCGGTGATTTAACCAGTGTAATTTTTAATTTGTCTGCCATGTCTCGAACCTCCCTATCCCAGAATTTCTTCGACCGATTTTCCGCGCAGCCTTGCCACTTCTTCCGGGGACTTCAGCTGACGCAGCGCCTCGATCGTCGCGAGAACTACGTTCTGTTTATTGTTGGATGACAGTGATTTCGTACGGATATTCTTGATGCCCGCGAGTTCGAGAACATTACGAACCGGACCGCCTGCGATGATACCAGTACCCTGAGGAGCCTTCTTCAGAAGCACGGAAGCGCCGCCGAACTTGGCCTGGAAGTCATGCGGAATACTCGCATTGTCATCCATCACTACGTTGATAAGCTTCTTCATGGCATCTTCTTTGCCCTTGCGGATCGCTTCCGGAATTTCAGCTGCCTTGCCAAGGCCGGCGCCTACATGTCCGTTGCCATCTCCTACAACCACCAAAGCTGTGAAACGGAAGTTACGACCACCCTTAACAACCTTGGTAACACGCTTGATTGACACTACCTTCTCAGTTAATTCAAACTGACTCGGGTCAATGATCTCATGTCTCATGTGTCTTTTCCTCCCTTACTAGAATTCCAGCCCGGCTTCTCTGGCAGCCTCAGCCAATGCCTTTACCTTGCCCTGATAGATGAAACCGCCGCGGTCGAAAACAACCGTTTTGATCCCTTTGTCAAGAGCTTTCTCGGCGATCACTTTCCCAAGATATGCAGCCGCGGCGACGTTATTGGTCTTTTCCAGCTCTGCCTTCACTTCCTTCTGAAGAGTGCTTGCAGATACCAGAGTGTTTCCAACGGTGTCGTCAATGATCTGCGCATACATATGATTATTGCTTCTGAACACGGCCAGACGCGGTCTCTCGGCTGTGCCGCTGAAACGATTGCGAAGCTTTCTATGCTTGTTCTCGCGAACCTTTGTTCTTGATTCTTTACTAACCATTTTCACACTCTCCTTACTTATTTTTTACCAGTCTTACCAACTTTACGTCTGATAACTTCATCCGCATACTTGATACCCTTGCCCTTGTACGGCTCCGGTTTTCTCTTTTCTCTGATCTCAGCTGCGTACTGGCCAACCTTTTCTTTATCAATTCCGGATACAACGATCTTGTTGCCGTCCACCTTCGTCTCGATGCCTTCCGGGTCGATCATATCTACCGGATGGGAATATCCGAGCGTCAGGGTCAGCTTGTTGCCTGCCTTCGCGGCCCTGTAGCCGACACCGTTGATCTCCAGAGTCTTTGTATAGCCCTCGCTCACACCGACAACCATGTTGTGGATCAGTGTTCTGGTAAGGCCATGGAGAGATTTCATTTTCTTTAAGTCATTCGGTCTCTTGACCAGGACATGGCCATCCTCCATCGTGATTTCCATCTCCTTCGGGAGTACTCTTGTGAGCGTTCCCTTTGCACCCTTTACGGTTACTTTATTTTTTTCCGCGATCTCGACGGTAACGCCTGCCGGAATCGCTACTGGCATTCTTCCTATACGTGACATGCCATTGTCCTCCTTACTTAGATTTTCGGAGAAAGCAGGGGTTCGCTTTCTCTGTTTTCAGTCAGATTTTTGTCGCCTGACGGCTCGGATTCGTCAAGTTGCTTTCGGTCACCAAATAAACGCGAGCACCTCGCCGCCTACCTGAAGCCTTCTCGCTTCTTTGTCGGTGATAACACCCTGGTTCGTAGAAAGGATCGCAATGCCCAGTCCGCCGAGCACTTTCGGCAGATTGTCCTTGCCTGCGTATACGCGGAGACCCGGCTTGGAAATTCTCTTCAGGCCCGTGATAACCTTCTCGTTTTTATCAACGCCGTACTTCAGCGTGATGTGGATCGTCTGGAACGCTCCCTCATCCACCAGATCATATTTCTTAATGTATCCCTCGTCAAGAAGAATGTTTGCGATCGCAATCTTCATTCTGGAAGCAGGTACATCTACTGTATCATGTTTTGCAGTGTTTGCGTTACGGATTCTCGTAAGCATATCTGCAATCGGATCACTCATTGACATGTAAGTTTCCTCCTTATATAAAATTCAGACTTTACAGTACGTAATCTGCGTCGTTCTCGTCTTACCAGCTTGCTTTCTTGACGCCCGGAATCTGGCCCTTGTAAGCCAGCTCACGGAAGCAGATACGGCAGATGCCGTATTTTCTCAGGTATGCGTGCGGACGTCCACAGATTCTGCAGCGTGTGTACTCTCTGGTGGAGAATTTCTGCTTGCGCTGCTGTTTCAGTTTCATTGCTGTCTTAGCCATGAAATTTCCCTCCTAACTATTTCTTGAACGGCATGTTGAACAGTCTCAGTAACTCACGTGCTTCCTCGTCCGTCTTCGCGGTTGTCACGAAGATAACGTCCATACCTCTGATCTTGTCGATCTTGTCGTACTCGATCTCCGGGAAAATGAGCTGCTCCTTGATGCCCAGTGCATAGTTGCCTCTGCCGTCGAACGCATTCGGGTTCACACCTCTGAAGTCACGTACACGCGGTAAAGCCAGGTTGATGAGACGATCTACGAAATCATACATCTTCTCACCGCGGAGTGTCGTCTTACATCCGATTGCCATGCCCTCTCTGATCTTGAAGTTAGCCACAGACTTTTTCGCCTTTGTAACGACTGCCTTCTGACCAGTGATCTTCTCCATATCCTTAACGGCTGATTCCAGAAGCTTCGCGTTTTCCTTCGCCTCGCCAACGCCCATGTTGACGACGACTTTGTCGAGCTTCGGAACTTCCATAATATTCTTGTATCCAAATTTCTTGATCATAGCGTCTACGATCTCATTCTGGTAAATTTCTTTCAGTCTACTCAATTTGTGCGGCCTCCTTTCTCAATTAGTCAATCACGTCGCCCGTTGTCTTTGCAACGCGGACTTTCTTATCGCCGTCCAGCTTAAACCCGATTCTGGTCGGTTTGCCCTTGTGCAGATACATAACGTTGGAGACGTCGATATAGGACTCTTTGTTCACGATGCCGCCCTGCTGATTCGCCGCGGAAGGCTTCATGTGCTTTGTGACCATGCCGATGCCCTCAACGAGAACCTTTCCGTCCTTCACGGACAGGACCTTTCCGTCCTTGCCTTTATCTTTGCCGGCGATCACTACGACGGTATCGCCCTTTTTAATCTTATTCATGAATCTGACCCTCCTTATAATACTTCCGGAGCCAGAGACGCGATCTTCATAAATTTCTTA
>CANQAR010000052.1 GCA_947588845.1 uncultured Lachnospiraceae bacterium | reverse complement strand
CAGGTTGTCTGATGACGAAGATGGATGGCCAGGCGGCGGTGATCTGCCATGAAGTGCAGGATCTGCGCGCGGAAGCCATCTTTCATCTGAATATAAAAAGTAATTTTTCAGGAGGAGATTTTTATGATTACAGTAAACGCAATGGGGGATAAATGTCCGATTCCGGTGGTGAAGACAAAGAAGGCCATACAGGCGCTCACAGGGCCGGATACGATCGAAGTTCTCGTGGACAACAAGACCGCGATGCAGAATGTCACGAAGATGGCATCCTCCCAGGGAGGAGAGGTAGAAGCGGAGAAGCTGTCCGGAGAAAAATACCGGATTGTGATCAAAATGAAGGGAGTGCCTGCTTCGGAGAAGGCAGAGGAAGTTCATGCTTCTGGGGCTGAGACATCCGTGCAGGAGAGCTGTGAATCCTCTTGCAAAGGCAGTTCCGGCGATACAATTGTGGTCGTTTCTTCAGACCGTATGGGAAGCGGAAACGATGAACTTGGAAAAGTACTGCTTAAAGGATTTATCTTTGCCGTGACGCAGCTCGATGAACTGCCTGCGAAAATGCTGTTTTATAACGGCGGCGCAAAGATCACCTGCGAAGGTTCGGATTCTCTGGAGGATCTGAAGAATCTGGAGGCGCAGGGCGTGGAGATTCAGACCTGCGGGACGTGCCTCGACTATTATCAGCTGAAGGAGAAGCTGGCGGTCGGCACCGTGACAAATATGTACAGCATTGTGGAAGCAATGGCCGGTGCGGCGAGGATTCTGCGGCCCTGACAGTGAAGAAATTGCAGTAGGACAGGGACGGACTGAAACATGTTGTGCGGTTTTGTCCGCCGCTGCCGCGCCTGCCGGATACCTGCGGCATGTGAAGGACTGGCTGCATTTTATGTAAGTGAAAAAATTTTGAAATACTGGAATAACCATGCGAAATGATATGGTCATGGAACAGATGAAAACGAAATGGCCAGAAAAGGGGGAGACGGCTATGCACGGTGAAGTCAGACTGACGCAGTATGCGAAAACGTCCGGATGAGCGGCCAAGATAGGTCCGGGGACCCTTGCCCAGGTTCTGGGCAAGCTGCCGAAATTTTATGATGAAAATCTTCTGGTCGGGATTGAGACTTCTGACGATGCGGCTGTCTACAAGCTGACAGAGGAGATCGCGCTGATCCAGACGGTGGATTTTTTTACTCCGGTGGTCGACGATCCGTACATGTTCGGACAGATCGCCGCGGCGAACGCGCTGAGTGATGTCTACGCGATGGGAGGAGAACCGAAGCTGGCATTGAATATCGTCGCTTTTCCGAACTGTCTGGATGTGGAGATTCTGGGAGATATCCTGGCCGGAGGGGCGGACAAGGTGAAGGAGGCCGGCGCTCTGCTGGCCGGCGGACATTCAATTCAGGATGATGAGCCAAAGTACGGCCTGGCCGTGACAGGAATCGTGCATCCAGAGAAACTCTATAAGAATTATGGGTGCCGCCCGGGCGACGTTCTGATTCTGACCAAGCAGGTGGGAAGCGGGATCATCAACACAGCCGCCAAAGCGGAGATGGCCTCTGACCAGGCGATAAAGGAAGTGTGCCAGGTCATGGCGTCTCTGAACAGGAAGGCGAAAGAAGTGATCAGCGCTTATCCCATTCATGCCTGTACCGATGTCACCGGGTTTGGCGTTCTGGGACACTGCATGGAGATGGCAGAGAGCAGCGGCGTGACGTTTGAACTGTCCGTGAAGGACGTCGCCTACATGGAAGAAGCCGTTTCCTGTGCGCAGATGGGGTTGGTGCCCGCGGGAGCGTACCGGAATCAGGAGTACTGCCGGGACCGGCTGGATACTGGTTCTGTGGAGGAACATTATATCGATCTGCTCTGTGATCCGCAGACCTCCGGAGGACTTCTGTTCAGTGTGGAACCCCGGTACGCAGGGAACATTATGAGAGACTTTGAGAAGGCGCATCTGGATACAATTCCTTCGGTGATCGGAAGAGTAAAGGAGCGAAGCCGGAGCGGCAGACTGATTCAGCTGAGGTGACATATGATATATTTTGACAATGCGGCGACGACTCTGCCAAAGCCGCGCGAAGTGATTGAGGCGGTTGCACAGGCCATGTGCTCCATGGGTAATGCGGGAAGAGGCGCTCACACGGCGACGCTCGGGGCATCAAGGATCATCTACGATACCAGGGAGAAGCTGGCCCGCTTTTTTGGAGCGGAGAGCCCGAAACAGATCGTATTTACTTCAAATTCCACGGAAGCCCTGAACACAGCGCTGAAAGGAACGCTGAATCCCGGCGATCATGTGGTCACAACGGTGCTCGAGCATAATTCTGTGCTGAGGCCGCTGTATGAGCTTGAAAAAACGGGAGTGGAGCTGACCTTTGTCGGCTGCGATGAGAAGGGTATGATCCGCTGTGAGGAGATCGAAAAAGCAGTCAGGGAGAATACACGCGCGATTGTCTGTACGCATGCTTCCAATCTGACCGGGAATCTGGTGGATATCCGGCGGATCGGAGAGCTGGCCCGGTCCCGCGGCCTTCTGTTTATCGTGGACGCGTCCCAGACGGCCGGCGTGTTCCCGATCGATGTGCAGGACATGAAGATCGATATTCTGTGTTTTACCGGACACAAGGGGCTGATGGGGCCGCAGGGAACCGGCGGCATGTATGTCCGGGAAGGGCTTTCGGTGCGGCCTCTCAAGACGGGCGGAAGCGGTGTGCAGACTTACAGCCGGGAGCATCCGAAGGAGATGCCGACCGCGCTGGAGGCGGGAACGCTGAACGGGCATGGGATTGCCGGGCTCGGCGCGGCTGTGGAGCTTCTCGAGGCCATTGGTCTCGATGAGATCCGGGCGCATGAGCAGAAACTGATGAGACTCTTTTATGAAGGTGTGGAGGAGATTCCCGGGGTTCGCGTATACGGCGATTTTGACCAGAAGGAGCGCTGCGCGATCGTCTCTCTGAATATCGGAGATTACGATTCCGCTGAGGTGAGCGATGAGCTTCTTGTGACTTACGGAATCGCGACGCGTTCCGGCGGACATTGTGCACCGCTGATGCATAAAGCGCTCGGAACCGTGGAGCAGGGCGCGGTGCGGTTCAGTTTCTCCTGGCACAACACTAGAGAAGAAGTGGAGACTGCCGTCAAGGCGATAAGAGAACTGGCGGAAAACTAACCGCGGAATTTTGTTTTTGAAAGGAACGGGCAGAGCACGGAAATTGTGCTTGTGATTGAGTGATGCGTAAGAGGACATTAAAGCTTGTGGTGACATTCCATACAACTGCCGACGCCATGGCGATGGAAAAAGCCTGCAAATCCCAAAACGCGCCGGGAAGGCTGATTCCGGTTCCAAGGCAGATATCTGCCGGTTGTGGGCTTGCCTGGTGCGCGGAGCTTTCCGAGAGGGAGCAGCTGCAGGAGATTCTGCGTGCGATTGGGGTGGAGGAGCAGGCAATGCAGGAATGTATGGTATAGGAGTGGGAGATCCTCCGTGAAATTATCAAACGTGGATTAAAACAATGAGGCGAAATGTGATACGCAGGTTTCGCACTGTCGGGAGGCATGTTCTGGCGATTCGCAAGAACATGACCTCCCGCACTTTGCTTTTGCCGCAGAAAATTCGGCCGGATTTCCTGCGATACAAAAGGTTACTGTTCACTCCGTGACCAGCAACAACGCTCCGCGATGCACAGAAATGCCACTTTCGTGGCATTTCGCGCCTCAGACCTCGGGATTTCCGGACATTTTGTCCAGAAGTCACCTCGAGCTTAATGGGAGTGTGAACTGTAACTACAAAAAGATCTGGAAGTGAACAGTAACCGGGAAACGGGTGGACTGAACGGGGAAACCGTTGTATAATATCTGCGAAAGCGCAGAGACAGAATAATAATAGAGAAACTGCTGATAATCAGAGAGCAAAACAGGGAGGCAGTATGAAGATGGAGTATAACAGGAATTATCCTGTAAGATTGGAGATAGAAGAGGCAGTGGAACTGCTGCTGGGGAAAGTCGGAAAAGTTTCCACAGAGCAGGTTTCCCTGGACGAGGCTGACGGGAGAATTCTGGCGGAGGATATTTTTGCACAGGAAGATATTCCGCCGTTTGACCGTTCTCCTCTCGACGGGTATGCGTTCCGGGCGGAGGATGTGGCCGCGGCGTGCCGGGAGCGTCCGGTGACTCTGAAAATTATTGAGGAACTGCCGGCGGGCGCCGCGCCGTCCAGAACGGTGGAAAAAGGAGAAGCGGTCAAACTTTCAACCGGAGCTCCCATACCGCCTGGCGCGGACTGCGTTGAGAAGTTTGAGCGCACAGAATTTACGGACGAACAGGTAAAGCTGTTCGCACCGATGAAGCCCGGCAGCAATATTTGTCATGCCGGTGAAGATATTCAGCGGGGAGATAAAGTGATGGAGGCCGGTACGGAACTGTCCGCCGCTCAGATCGGGCTGCTTGCGGGGCTGGGCTTTACAGGGGTTTGCTGCTTTGCCAGACTGCGGGCGGCAGTGATCAGTACTGGGAGCGAGCTGCTCCCGGAAGGCAGTGAGCTGACGCCGGGAAAGATCCGCAGCACCAACGGCCGTACGATTCGGTCGCTTTCCCGAAAATGGGGGATGGAGACGAAAATTTACGGGATCGTGCCAGATGACCAGGAGAGCATTGCGCGCGCGGTCGCGGATTGTGCAGAGCAGGCGGACGTGGTCATTACTACCGGAGGGGTCTCTGTGGGGGATTATGACCTTGTGGAGGCGGCTTTGCGGCAGCTGGGCGCGGAGCTTCTTTTCTGGAAGATTGGGATGAAGCCGGGAATGGCGGCCCTCGCGGCAGTTTATCAGGGAAAACTGGTTCTTGGCCTGTCGGGGAATCCTTCAGCAGCTCTTGCCACGCTTTGCATGGTGGGACATCCGGTTCTGAATTATATGGCGGGAAGGCAGGAATATTACCTGAAAAAATGTCAGGTGCGCATGCTGCGTGATTTTCCGAAGAAAAGTCCGCAGCGCCGTTTTCTTCCCGGAAAGCTGATTTTGCAGAACGGAGAAACGTGGTTTGATTTTGGCTCCCGGCAATCGAACGGTATGCTGAATCAGTGGGCTGTCTGTGATATGATTGCGGAGATTCCGGCGGGAAGCGGGGCCATGGAAAAGGGGAGTCTGATCAGTGCGTATTATGAATAAAAATACTTTATATCGGATGCTCCCAAATGTCCGCACGCTTCTGGAGGACGGACGTATTCAGATACTGACGGCAGAATACGGACGGGCGGCTGTAAAAGAGGCGATAGGTCTTGAGCTTGGGAAGCTTCGGAATTTTATAGAAGAAAACTGCGCTGAAAGCAGGGGCGGGAAAGAAGAAAGTAAAAACGCTGAGTCTTCCAGTCGGGAGATTGTGCCGTCGTGCCGGAGAGCAGAAGAAGGGCAGCAGGCATCTGTGCGGAAACAGACGGCCATACTGACAGGCCAGGAAATGACCTTGTCAAAACAAAAGATGCTGCTGAAGGAACAGGGGGAAGAAACGACAGGACAGGCCGCAGTACAGAAAGATCAGGCCCAGGCTGCGTTCTGCCCGGAACTGACAGCAACGTTAGAGAAGCAGATTGCGGAACTGCCGGAGCGGATTGCCCGCACGGCGGAGGAGATGCACAGGCCGCAGATCCGCAGGGTCATCAACGGAACAGGAACGATCCTGCACACAAATCTCGGCAGGGCTCCCATCAGCAAAAATCATATGGAGTACATCACTTCGGTGATCACCGGGTATTCCAACCTGGAATATGATCTTGAGAAAGGCGGCCGCGGCGAGCGCTATTCCCATTTTGAAGAGCTGTTATGCAGACTGACCGGCGCTGAGGCGGCGATTGCTGTCAACAACAACGCCTCGGCGGTACTTCTGATCCTGAGCGCTCTGGCCAGGGGAGGGGAGGCCATCGTGTCGCGCGGCGAGCTGGTGGAGATCGGAGGTAAATTCCGGATTCCTGATGTGATGGAACAGAGCGGCGCATCGCTTGTCGAAGTGGGAACGACGAACAAAACCTACTTGAGCGATTACGAGGCGGCTGTATCTGAAAACACAAAGCTGCTTTTGAAAGTGCATACAAGTAACTACAGGATAGTTGGTTTTACGAAATCTGTGGATGTGGGTGAGCTGGCAGAGTTCGGCAGGAAGAAGGGGATTCCTGTTGTCGAGGATCTTGGAAGCGGGCTGCTGATCGATTTTCGGAGATATATGCAGGGTAATCTGGGAAAACATGCGCGGGGATGTTTAGATAGGGGAATATCTGAAGATTCTGCTGAGCAGAAGAGGCTGGATACCAAAGTGTCCGACATTTCTCCCGCAAAAGAAGGATTGTGGGATTTGGATGTGGAAGAATTCTATGCCAGTTTTTCGAGGCACGATCCGCAGGAGGAACCCCTGGTTCAGGAATCGGTCAGAAAAGGGGCGGATCTGGTCTGCTTCAGCGGAGACAAGCTGCTCGGCGGCCCTCAGGCGGGAATTATCGTGGGAAAGCGCAGGTATATTGAGAAGCTGAAACGTCATCCTCTGATGCGGGCGCTGCGGATCGATAAATTTACGGTGACTGCGCTGGAGCTGGTTCTGCGGGAGTATCTCTGGGAGGAAAAAGCGGTTCAGAATATACCGGTGCTGCGCATGATCACAAAACCGGCGGAAGAAGTGCGCAAAGATGCCCAGACGCTTGCCCGGATGCTGAGAGAATCCGGGCTTGCCGCAGAGATCTCAGTTCTCCCCTGTTTTTCACAGATCGGGGGAGGTTCTCTTCCGATGGAAAGGATTTTAAGTGCGGCGGTCGTCATACGGCCGGAAGGAATCAGCTCGGCCAGGCTGGAACAGTCCCTGCGCCATGCTCCGGTACCGGTGTTCGGCAGAGTGCAGGATGATGCGTTCTGGCTGGATATGCGGACGATCGGGGAGGAGGATTTTGAGACAGTTGTATTGTCGGTTTCAGCTTTTATAGCAAACGACAAAAATATTTGCCATTTGCTGTAAATCCGAAAAAGGAAGAACACTTTCAGACTTTATTTCTGAGAGTGTTCTTTTTTGATCAGGGGATTTTTTTCACAGTTCCTTCGTACGAAAAATACAAATATTTTTTTGAAAAAAATTTTTGTAAAAAAGATAATTTTATGCTATTATGATTATTATGTAAGTCCTGTTTCCACAAAAGAAACAGAGATTCTCCTGCTTCTGCCGGCAGTGAGAGAAGCAAAGCAAAGGCAGCTGTCCAATGAGGAAAACAGAATTAACATGAGAGGAGGACCAATGGAGGATTTTAAAGATTTGAAGGAGACCATGATAAAGTCGGAGGAAATTTTTTCCGGAAAGGTTGTCCATTTATTCAAGGACACGGTGGAACTGCTGAACGGGAAGCGGACGACGAGAGAAACAGTCCGCCATGTCGGCGCGGTAGCAATTGTTCCGGTTACGGACGACGGAGAGGTAATTATCGAGCTTCAGTACCGTTATCCGGTGAACCAGGTTGTCAAAGAGATTCCGGCAGGGAAACTTGACAGCAAAGCAGAAGATCCTCTTGCAGCGGCGAAACGGGAACTCGAAGAGGAAACCGGGTACACTGCAGATGTGTGGACAGAGATGGGAATGTATTATCCAACGCCTGCCTACAGTGATGAAGTGATCACAATTTATCTGGCAAAAGGACTTCATAAAGGAGTCAGGAACCTTGACGAGAATGAGTTTTTGAATGTGCGCAAGGAGAGGCTCAGTGACCTGGTAAGGGATGTCATGCAGGGAAAGATTATGGATGGGAAGACACAGGTGGGACTTTTGAAAGCATACTGTCTGGAGCAGTCGCTGTCATCTCATTAAGATTGAAACAAAGAAAGGCAATATGATTTATGGCAGGGAAATTTAATCATTTTGATCAGGCGGGGAATGCTGTTATGGTAGATGTTTCCGGGAAAGCTGTAACTTCCCGGACTGCGTCCGCCATCGGGACGATTCGTGTCTGCCGCGAAGTTATGGACGCGGTGACACAGCAGAGAGTGAAAAAGGGAGATGTTCTTGGCGTGGCGAGAGTTGCGGGAATCATGGCCGCGAAGCAGACGTCGTCTCTGATCCCGATGTGCCATCCCCTCTGTATCAGAAAGTGTTCAATTGATTTCGAGACGGATCCGGATAATCTGGAGATCCGGGCTGTTTCCACGGTGAAGGTGGAGGAAAAGACCGGCGTTGAGATGGAAGCCCTGACGGCTGTGTCTGTCGCTTTGCTGACGATTTACGATATGTGCAAGGCAATTGACAAGCGGATGGAGATCACGGGGATTCACCTTGTGTCAAAAACTGGAGGAAAGAGCGGGGACTTTTACTATGATTGATGGATACGGCAGAACAATTGATTACATAAGGATATCCGTGACAGACCGCTGTAATCTGCGCTGCGTTTACTGTATGCCTGAGGAGGGAGTCGGCCCCGTCGCCCACGAGGATATCCTGACTTATGACGAAATTCTTCGTCTGGCTGAGATATTCGCCGCTCTTGGCGTCCGCAAAGTCAAGCTGACCGGGGGAGAGCCTCTTGTGAGGAAGAATATTGAGGCGCTGGTCGCCGGTCTTCGAAAGATACCGGGAATCAGGGAAGTCACGCTGACGACGAACGGGGTAGGACTTGAAGAAAAAATGGAGGCGCTTGCTGCGGCGGGGATTGGAGGGATCAATCTGAGCCTCGATACGCTTGATCCCGATGTGTTTGAAAAGATCACAAGGAAGAAAGCGTTTGACGAAGTGATGCGTGGCTTTCACGCCGCGCTGGCTTATCCGCAGATTCCTCTGAAAATTAACTGTGTGCCGATGGGACTGCCGGGGCAGGATGTAACGGAGGTCGCGCGGCTCGCCAAAGAATATCCGGTTCATGTACGGTTTATTGAAATGATGCCGATCGGGCTGGGCAGTAAATTTGATTTTCAGAGTGAGGATTTCATTCTCCGCCTGCTTGCCGCACGGTACGGGGAATATCAGCCGTATGAGAAGCGGCTTGGGAACGGGCCGGGGCATTATTATTCTTTTCCGGATTTTCGGGGAAAAGTCGGTTTTATCAGTGCGATCAGCCATAAGTTCTGTGATTCCTGCAACCGGGTACGGCTCACGTCACAGGGATATCTGAAGACGTGTCTTCAGTATGATATCGGAACAGATCTGAGAAAACTGCTGAGGGAAAATGCAGACGATGAGATACTGCAGAGAGCCGTGGCGGAAGCGATATCAAAGAAACCAAAGAGTCATCAGTTTACAGAGAATGTCGGGGAACACAGGGAAATGCACACCATGTCGCAGATTGGAGGATGAAGACGCGGCTGTGTGAAAACGGAGACGAAAGAACAGAGCGGTCGGAAATACGGATGTGTGAAAACGGAGACAGGAAGAACAAAGAATCCGGGAATGTGGCTTTGGAGGCAGAATGGAGAGAGGTATGAGCAGAAAAAGAGTTGCGATTATTGTATCGAGCGATGCGGGATATCAGGGAACAAGAGAAGACAAAAGCGGTCCCGAGATCAGGCGGATCGTGGAGGAAAAAGGCTATGAAGTAATCTCTTCTGTTATCCTTCCGGATGAGCAGGACATGCTCAGCGCGGAGATGAAGCGGATTGCGGACAACAATCTGGCGGAATTGATCCTGACGACGGGTGGAACGGGATTCTCCCCGCGGGACTGTACGCCGGAAGCTACACTTGCGGTGACGGAGCGGATTGTGCCGGGGATTCCGGAGGCAATGCGCGCGTACAGTATGCAGTTTACGAAGCGGTCGATGCTCAGCAGGAGTGCGGCGGGTATCCGAAAGAGAACGCTGATCATCAATCTTCCGGGCAGCCCGAAAGCTGTGAGAGAATGTCTGGAATATATTATCACGGAGCTTGATCACGGTCTGGAAATACTGACGGGAGAGGCCTCAAACTGTGCGAGGTGACGCTGAGACTTTCCACGACCTGAGCAATGACAGCGAGTGGGTAAGTGGAGAATTACAAGAAGAAAAGAGGTATTGCAGATGGGTAAGGTTATGGCAGTGTGTATCAGCGAGAAAAAAGGTACACAAAAGAAAAATATTCATGAGGCAAAGGTTATCGAGGATTTTGGGATTGAGAAGGACGCGCACGCAGGTAAATGGCACCGTCAGGTAAGTCTGCTCTCCTACGAGAAAATTGAGGCGTTCAAGGCAAAGGGAGCGCCCGTCGAGGACGGCGCGTTCGGAGAAAACCTGATTGTCAGCGGCATTGATTTTAAGAGTCTGCCGATCGGCACAAAATTTGTCTGTAATGACGTCGTGCTGGAGCTGACCCAGATCGGGAAAGAATGTCACAGCGGCTGTGAGATCTATAAAATCATGGGCGACTGCATTATGCCGCGGGAAGGCGTATTTACGCGCGTACTTCACGGCGGCGTAATCCGTGAAGGGGACGAGCTTGTGATCCAGGACGCGCAGTGAAAACGGAGAGGGCGGAAAATATCGCGGAGCGCAGCTGCCGGTCACGACCGGAGTGAAGAATAGCATAAAATTAATATTTTTACTATATTAAAATTACATATTAATTGACATTTTCTTCGTATTGTGATAGAGTACTTATAAATTATCATTCAGAACAAAGAATCCCGCTTGCGGGATTCTCCGCCTGCGGCGGGTCGCGTCAGCGACATCTTCCAATCCGCCGGGGCTTTTTGTGTCACAGGATGAATTTTCCTGTGGCACAAAAAATTAATTGTTTATATCGGGATTAGAGAGCGGTGGACGAGCCTTTTCGGAATAATTCCTGGCGTCAGATATAGTTTGCCTTGCGGCAGGCTTTTTTCTGACGGCCCTGCGGGGTGCGGATAGATACCAGGAAAAGAAGAAAAGGAGGTTCACCGTAAAATTTTGCAGGGATTCCGGGAAACTCCGGTTTTCTGAGAGGAGGGCTAAATGAAAAAAATAGTATCAGTTTTTATCTTAACCGCATTGTTTGCCATGACGCTGTGTATCTGTTCCAGCGCCGGAGAAGAAGATTCCCGGGAACCGTCAACGGAAGGGAATACTGTGACGGTAGAAGATCTGGTAGGACGTGAGGTAGTTCAGGATCACGTTCCTCAGCGGGTGGCGGCTATGGGCGGTCCTACTTATGAGATGATGTTTATGCTGGGCGCAAAGGACAGAGTTGTTATGGTCAAAAGCGGTCATACGACAAATTACCCTCTGGCCCTGCTTACAAATCCTGATCTGGCGGATTACATCGGCGTGGCGGCCAACCCGAGTTCAGCCGTCAATATTGAGGATTATCTGAAAAATGATATTGATCTTGTGCTCTACTATGACAATGAGCCCGAGCTGAAAAAGTTTGAGAACGCCGGCATTCCCGCTGCGGTTCTCACCTTGCATACCGGAAATTTCGATACGCTTGAAGAGGTAAAAAATCAGACGCTCGACGAGTACATTCCCTATGCTACAAAGACGGTGCGGATTCTGGCCGAACTGCTTCAGGATGAGGAAGTCATGGCTGAGTATAAGGACTGGGAAGCCTACTGCACTGAGAAGCTCCGGATGATCTATGAGCGTACCAGCGGTCTTTCCGATGAAGAGCGCAGGACTGTCTACTGGGCCAACACCTGGGGGGAAAATGTTCTGGCTTCCTATACGCTGAAGTATTTGTACTATGAAATCTGGCTGGCCGGCGGTACTCTGATCGGTCCGGAGGGTATGAGCGGAAATTTCCCGGAAGTGACCAAGGAGCAGCTGTTCGCCTGGGATCCGGAGATTATCCTTGTGGACAATCACGGAGGTTATCCGAAGCTGGTGATCCAGGATCTGTATAATAATCCTGACTGGTCCGCGCTTCAGGCTGTACAGAATGAGGAGATCTACGAAATCCCGTCCGGTGTGTTTTTCCTGGACAAAGGGTCCACAACTTCTCTGATGGTACTGTGGCTGGCGACGGTTCTCCATCCGGATCTGTTTTCGGATGTAAATATGGTAGAGGAGATACAGTACTATTACCGGGAGTTTTATGAGTATGAACTGACTGAGGAACAGGCTCAGCATGTGCTGGACGGATGGTTTGAGAAAGCTGGTTGACGCTTATGATGGAAGAAATGAAATCGTCGGTTGATCTGAGCAGTATTGAGAGGAGACCGCGGTTCTGGCACTGGCTGCTGATGGCGCTGGCACCGGCGGTTCTGCTTATCGTTTCACTGTTCATGGGCCGGTACTGGGTTCCTCCCGGTCAGGTGCTGGCTATTCTGGCGGATCGGATACTGTCGGTATTTGGAGGCGGACTTCCGCAGACCTGGCCGGACGCGGCGGCGATCTCGGTGATCAATGTGCGTCTTCCCCGCGCCGTCGCAGCGGCCTTTATCGGCGCGGGACTGTCTGCTTCGGGCGCCGCTTTTCAGGGAATGTTTCAGAATCCGCTGGTAGATCCTTTTGTACTGGGCGTATCTGCCGGCGCCAGTTTCGGCGCGGCGCTGGCTATCATATGGGGACTGGATTCTTTCGGTATTCAGCTGATCTCATTTGCGTGCGGTCTGTGCGCCGTAGCCATCACGTATTTTCTGGCTCATGTGCTGAAGACTACGCCGGTGCTGATGCTGGTTTTGTCCGGCATGGTGGTTTCGGCATTTTTTCAGGCGATGCTCTCCGTAATCAAGTATACCGTGGATGCGGATGAGAAACTGCCTGCCATTACTTTCTGGCTGATGGGCAGTCTGAGCAATGTCACATTTCCGGATCTGCTGATAGCGGGGGTTCCTTATCTTGCGGCCATGGCCGGACTGTTTATTGTGAGGTGGAAACTGAACGTGCTTTCCATGGGGGATATGGAGGCACATGCGCTGGGCGTGAACAGCGAGCGGTATAAACTGCTTATCATCATCTGTACAACCATCATCACATCTGTCTCTGTGGCTTTCTGCGGAATTATCGGCTGGGTAGGGCAGGTTATCCCACATTTCTGCCGGATGATTGTGGGGCCGGATCACAAAACGCTGGTTCCGGCCACCATGCTGGTGGGAGCGGCCTATCTGCTGGTGATCGACAACCTGTGCCGTCTGCTCAGCACGAATGAGATTCCCATGGGAATTCTCACCGCGGTGGTCGGTGCGCCCATCTTTGCATGGCTGCTGCGCAGAACGAGAGGAGGCTGGAACTGATGATCAATATCCAGAACGCCAGTTTCAGCTACGACGGTGTCAATCCTGTCTGGCAGGGTGTGAACATTCACATTGCTTCGGGGGAATGTTTTTGCCTGATGGGACCGAACGGCTGCGGCAAGACTACGCTGTTCAACTGCATAAATGGGCGTCTTCCTCTGCGGACAGGTCATGTGCTCATCGATGGAAAAGATGTCAGGGACTACTCGACGAATGAACTGGCGAAGGTTATGGGGATCGTGTATCAGGAACACAGCGCCCCTTTCCCCTATACTTCGCTTGAAGTGGTGCGTATGGGACGCACGCCTTACCTTGGACTGATGGGGACACCCTCCAGGCAGGATACCGAATTTGCTTATCATGTTATGGAAGAGCTCGGCATCGCGCACCTGGCGGGGAAAAGCTATACGCAGATTTCCGGAGGAGAGCGTCAGCTGGTCCTTATCGCGCGCGCAGTATGCCAGCAGCCCAGGATTATTCTGTTTGACGAACCTACCTCCCATCTGGATTTTAAAAATCAGGCACTGGTGCTTGAGACGGTCAGGAATCTGTCGCGGCGCGGCATTACCATTGTCATGATCAGTCACTTCCCGAATCATGTGTGGAACATCGCTGATTCGGCAGCTATGATGAATTATCAGGGAATCGTGGCGCATGGCAGTGTAAAGGAAGTTATGACGGAGGAGAATCTGACAAAGACCTACGGGGTGGGGGTTAAAATATACAGGACCGTGCGGGACGGAAAAGAGATCTGTTTCTGCGCGCCGGATTTATAAAAGAAAGGAGATTATCATGAAAAGAAAACTGACAATGTTACTTGCGCTGGCTGTGGCCGCGGCTATGCCGCTGTGCTGTTTTGGAGAGGAAGAGACACAGTCCGAAATGGCTGCTCCGGCTCCTTCCCATTATAAGGCAACCATGGTGCCCTATGACGAGCTGGAACCTGTGAATCATATTGTGATTCTGCAGAACGCCCTGAAATATCTGGCAGACGGTTTTTACACGGAGGACACCGCGCCGGCTGCCGAGGAGATTACTTACAAGGAAGAAACGGTTTCCGCTTACGCGATGAGCGACGCGGCGGCTCTGCTCAACAATTCCTGTGAGGGCGATGTGACTGTGGTTACCATGGAAGAAGAGGAAACCACTATGACGGCGGATCAGTTTGTCGGTCTGAAAGTTATTTTTGATGATTCAGAAGAAGGAAATCCTCCGGTTCTCTATGATCCGGATGCCGGTACGGAAATAACGGATTTCTGGTATGCGCTTACTGCCGAAGGAGAAGCTGTTTTCTCTGTCAACCGGAATCAAAGCTGTCTGCTGACAGACATGCTGGCACTTGCGGGATGGGATCCCGAGGCGGGTTATACTGTCTGTGCTGTTGATAAATTCCATATTCCAGTGACAGGAGAATTTGTTGCAGCTGGAGAGATCCGCGGTACTTTGTCCGGAGCGGTCAACGGTTCGTTTGGAGAGCTTCCCATTGCGGGCGGCAAGATCAACGATGTAATGCTCATCCAGCCTCTTCAGGAGGGTTAAGTTATGATCATGGAAAAAGTTCTGGAGGAAGCACAGCCATATCTCGCAGGCAAATATCTGTCGGAGCTTGTGGTCGGATTGTCGATGATCGGATGCCGTCTCAGCGACGGTACAGTGGGAGTCGCCTATCTGCTGCGGGATGCGCTTCCAAACGGCTGCTCTGCATTTCCTTATGCTTTGTCGGCGGAGGGAAAGCCAGCGGCCGAAATCGCCGCCTGGGTGCTGACGGGGGAGGACGATGCGCAGAGAGGAATCGGCGCCGCTGTACTCAATGCGGCTTCTCAGGGGCTTTCTGTTCCGGATGATGATTCTCCTTTGCCGTTCGGGCTGGAGATCAGAGCCAGCGACACGGTAGGAATGGTAGGATATATCCGGCCTGTGGCGCAGCGTCTGAAAGAATCCTCTTCAGAAGTGATCGTGTTCGATCGGGGTGTGGAGCTGGCCGGAGGCGACGAAATGATCCAGCCCTGTGCGCTTCAGGAACAGCTGCTGCCCGAATGTGATATTGTTATTCTGTCAGGGACTACCACGATCAACGGTACGATTGACAGTCTGCTGGAACTGTGCAGAAATGCCAGGGAGGTGGCGCTTGTGGGTACATCCACTCCCATGTTCGCAGGAGGGTTTGCCGGTACCAATGTGACGCATCTGGCCGGCGCCTGGTGGGATAACGACAGCTGGGAGAAGATAAAAAAAGTGATTTCGCTGGCCGGAGGCGTCCGTGCCCTGTCAGCGTATAGTATCATGAAAAACCAGCCGGTTTTCCTTGACTGTCCCGGCAGTTAGTGAGATAATGGCAGTGCAGAAAATTCTTTTCCGAAGTTGAGATTTATGTTTTGAAAGCGGTGGACGGGCCTCTTTCCAGATCCCAGCCAATTGACTCAGCGTATGGCTGCTGTCTTTTGGCAGGCTTTGGAAAGGGGCTTTTTGCGAAACGTTACTGTTCACCCTTTGCAGGCTTTGAACTGCAGTAGTAGACTATCAAGATGAACTAAAAGAAAGGAGTACAAGCAACATGAAAAAACGTTCAATGATGTCAATGCTTCTGGCTCTGGCAATGACCATGAGCCTTCTGGGAAGCGTAACGGTAATGGCAGAAGAGGAAACGGAAGCTGTGGAGGCCTCGACAGAAACCGCTGAGGCGGCGGAACTTAACACGGTCATTCTGAAAGAGGCAGACGACAGTATGATCAATACATACACGCTGATCGCAGTGAATCCGGACGCGCCATTTACGGATGCCGACGGCAACGAAGTGTCGGATGTGGCGATCAACACCGAGGGAGCAGCGGCTCTGATTCAGTTCCTGTTGTCCGCAGAGGGAAAGGAGCTGGAGGCGAACTATGGACAGGAGGAATTTGGAGACAGCCTGTTTTATCTCCTGGATGGAGCGCCTTCCTACGAGGGAGAGATCGCGCCGGCAACGGATGAGACGGCGACAATCCGCCTGTCAACAACCACTTCAGTCAATGATTCCGGGCTGCTTGGAGCAATTCTTCCTGTTTTTGAAGAAGAGTACGGCTACACGGTAGAAGTACAGTCCGCAGGCACAGGCAAAGCGATTGCGGCCGCCCAGTACGGCAATGCCGATCTGATCCTGGTGCATGCGAAATCAAGTGAGGAAGAATTCGTGAATGACGGCTACGCGCTCAAACTGGATGGTTTTGACAGCGAACGTCTGTCGTTCCTGTACAATTATTTCGTACTTTGCGGTCCTGCGGATGACCCGGCAGGCGTGGCTGAGGCAGAGACAGTCCTGGATGCTTTTGCGGCGATCGCGGAAGGAAAATATACGTTTATCTCCCGCGGTGATGAGTCCGGAACACATACGAAAGAGCTTTCGCTGTGGCCGGCGGATCTGGGAATTACAGTTGAGGCAGAGTCCTTTGCTGATTATACAGACTGGTATGTTTCAGCGAATGCCGGTATGGGCGCCTGCCTTGTAATGGCGGAGGAGATGGGGGCGTATATCCTGACAGATAAGGCAACCTTCCTCACCTTTGTCGCAAACGGCGGAGTCATGGAGTAAAAAATCATGCAGACAGCGCTGCAAAAAGCGATTGAACTGATTTTAAGCGGGGACAGGGAGCTGTGCAATATTCTGCTGGTTACGGCCAGAATGAGCATTTCCAGCTCCCTGCTGGCGCTGCTGATCGGCGTGCCGGTCGGAATATGGCTGGGCAGCTGCCGGTTTTCCGGCCGGGGAATTCTGGTAGTGGTCAATCGTACCCTGATGGGAATGCCGCCCGTGGTGTGCGGGCTGATTTTTTATATGCTTTTTTCCGGTGTGGGACCGTTTCGGCGGTTTCATCTTCTGTTTACCGTGAACATTATGATCATGGCCCAGGTTTTCCTGATCGCACCGATTGTGATCGGAAATGTAGAGACGTATGTTTCCGGCATTGCGTCTTCTGTTCGGGATACAGCGAAAGGACTTGGGCTTGGCACGGCCAGGATGCTGATGCTTCTGGCAAACGAATCCATGTATCAGATCCTGTCGGCCTACCTGTTGGCGTTTGCGCGCGCAACCGCTGAGGTGGGAGCCGTGTCCATGGTAGGCGGAGCCATTGCCTGGAAGACGAACGTGATGACGACCGCGATCATGCAGTACACAAACCGGGGGAATTTTTCTCTTGGGATTGCGCTTGGACTCATTCTGATGACGGTTTCCCTGGCTGTAAATGTGGTGATCACGCTGCTGCAAAGGAGGTTTATCCAGTGAGAATACAGGCGTTTACGAAAACTTACAATAAAAAATGTGTTCTTCGTGTACCGCAGCTCACATTACAGAATGATAAGATTTATGCGGTGATCGGAGCAAACGGAAGCGGAAAATCTACGTTTGCGAGAATCGTTTCGGGAATTCTGCAGGATGATGAGAAGAAAAAGGTATGCGAAGGCGCAAAGGCTGTGGGATACATGCCGCAGCAAAGTTATGGTTTCCGTATGAGCGTCTGGAAAAATATTCTTCTTGGAGGCGGAGATATGGCGCGTGCGAAAGAACTTATGCGCAGGTTGGAGATTGAAACTCTGGCCGGGCAGCGTGCAGATCGTCTTTCCGGCGGAGAGACGGCAAGAATGGCTCTTGCGAGAATTCTGATGAAACGGTACGATCTGGTATTTCTGGATGAACCTGCCGCGGCGATGGATGTATCTTCGGCTGCCCTGATGGAGGATCTGATCAGGGAATACCAGCGTGAGAATAAATGTACAATAATGCTGCTGACGCACAGTATGAAGCAGGCGCGGCGCCTCGCGGATTATGTTCTGTTTTTCCATCAGGGAAGACTGTTGGAGTATGGGGAGGCGGAACAGGTATTGTTTCATCCGAAGAACGAGGAGACGCGCCGTTTTCTGGAGTTTTATGGGACGTGAAGCTCAGGGAAAGTCCATAAAGAAAGAAGTGATCAGTAATGGCGGCTGTGCGAATCTACTGTGAAACATGGGCAGTTTCTTTTGACAGAATTTATTCTTTTTTTAAAAACTGCCCGGATATCTGCCCCATGGGAGAGACGGGAGATATTCTTTGTTCGTATGACAGCAAAGTGGAAGTCCGTCTGACATCTCTCGATTCCCGATTTCTCGGACCCATCGCGGTTCCTCAGACCCGTGTGGAGATCAGGGGCTCTGACTGTGAAGCAGAAAAACTGCACCGTGATTTTACGATGCAGTTTCTGTCTGCCGGTGGATAACCGGCTGTGTTCGTCTGTTCCTGCAGGTAATGAGCGGGTCATCGTTCACCTGCAGGTATTTATTCTATATTTCGGCAAGAATATCTTTCCCAACTACTTCATGTCTGGGCAGAAATCCACGCGCCGGGAAATCTGATGCCAGAAACTCTTGCGCGAAAGCCCTGGCCTCCAGAGGAAATCTGGCGGAATCAGGGATTGAATTAATCATTAAAAAAAGGAATGAGTTCCCACTCGCTTTCGAGCAGATCCGCAAACAACAGGTTCCCATTCAGCTCACTGGGCTTTCCAAGCAACAGTTTGACTGCCTCAGCGGTCTGGATCGAAGCGCAGAAAGCTGGTGTAAAGGAAAGGCAGGATTTATTGCTGATTGCTGTACCTGGTATGTAGATCTGATTTATCCGCGCAGCAGCGGTACCGGGCGGCAGTACGCTGACCTGGGCGCTCCAGCCGCAGATTCCTCCGTAAATGAGCGGAATCCCGGCGCGGTCGCAGGCTGCGGCCAGAATACGGCGGCTGCCGATATTGTCAAGCGCGTCGAGAACCAGATCATGTCCTGCGATCAGGACATCCGCATTTGTTTCGTCCAACAGAGTGCGGATGGCGGTAAAATCGACATCAGGATTTACTTTCGCGGCATATTCCTCTGCGGTTTCCGCTTTGGGGTGGGAGAGTGTGTCCACGGTACAAAGAAGCTGGCGGTTCAGGTTTGTCGGTTCAAAGGAATCTCCGTCGATCGCCGTAACATGGCCGATCCCGATGCGCAGCAGATGCATGATCAGATTGCCGCCAAGACCGCCGCAGCCTGCGACAAAGACGCGGGCATTTTGCAGAGTCTCAAATTCTTCCTCTGTGATGGTACTGAAGTTGCGGGAATACCGCAGCAGATCTTTTGAACCGTCCCCGCCGCATCCGGAAGAATGAAGCAGATTTGTCATAATACCGGCCTCCTTTTGGGAAAAAGAAACAGATTTGTCACAAACATCAGCCGCCTCCTACCGGCGGAAAAATCGCCAGAATATCCCCGTCTTTTACAGGATCTTCCGGCTTTGAGTGAAAACCGTTGATCAGGAAAATCGCCACTTCCTCACGCGGAATCGCGAAATGCTCCAGAATGGAGACTCCATCCGAAAATTCTGATGCGGGAAGCTGCATAACTTTTCCGCGGTCTTTTCTTAAGGTGGCAAACAGGCGCACTTCAATCATAAAGGGAACCTCCTTTGCTGTAAACATAGGCATTTTACAAAACAGGCCGCTGTGAAAAACACAGCGGCCTGACCAGTTTCAGATTTTATTTTCCTACACACTCGTCCAGTCCGAGTTTCTTCAGCGTCTCATCGGTCGGGAACGCGTCTACCCAGCCGCGGGCCTCATAGTACTGCGGAAGCGTGAGTTTGATCTTTGAAATCTGTCCCTCGGACGGTCCGTTCGTGATCGGCTCTTCATAGAGTCTCTTCGGAAGGCGGTCATCTTCCGGCTTCATGCCGGCAGCTTTATTGAACATTCTCTCGATGTTGTAGATTCTGTCTCCGACAACGAGCAGTTCATCCGGCGTGTAGTTCGTACCCGTGGCTGCGTTCAGAAGAGCGGCATACTGCGGTGCGCCCAGCGCGAAAGATGTGAACAGGCAGTTGCCCATCGAGTCGATGACTGCGGTCAGATCCTGGAATGTCTTTGCCCAGAAAGCTTTCTCGTCTGTCACCGTACGGTCGAGCTGCTGCGGAAGGCCGAGAACCTCAGGGCTGATCATGTAGCCGCGGACATGGCAGCCGCCGCGGTTTGACGTCGCGTAGGTGATGCCGATACCCTGTACGGCGCGGGCGTCGTAGGCAGGCATTTCCTGCTTCTTGACGGACATGGAGATCTCCGGATGTCCGTAGTGCTCGCAGAGACGTGCGGAGCCGGAACTCATCAGCCATGCAAGCGGGGAATCCGGCTGGCCGATTCTCTTCGTCCATTCGATCAGGGCCTTTGTTGAACCCCACTCAAGCGGTACGCCGTCACATTCTTCTTCCTTTATGTAACCGCGCTGGTAGAGCTCCATCGCGGCAGCAATTGTACACGGAACGGAGATTGCGTCAAGTCCGAGTTCATTGCAGAGCATGTTTGCTTCGTCGATTGTGTTAAGATCGTTGTTTCCGCAGTTTCCGCCGTATGCCCAGAGCGGTTCGTACTCAGGACCGCCGACAACCTTGCCGTTAACATTTACTACACGACCGCAGGCGATCGGGCAGCGGTGACATGCGCTGTTCTTTACGAGGTAAGTATCGGCAAGCGTCTCGCCGGAGATATCGTCGCCTTTCGTGTAGTAGGATCCCTGCCAGTTGTTGGTCGGGAATGCGCCGATGTTGTTGACAATGTTGACCAGTACGGCAGTTCCGTAAGTCTTAAGACCCTGACCGGTAACGCTGTTCTCCCTGATTATTTTCAGACATTCAGCATTGGCTGCTTTCAGAGCCGGAACGTCGTGGATAATATCTTCGATGTTGGTTCTTGTCGCCGTGACAACGATTGCCTTGAGTTTTTTGCTGCCCATGACTGCGCCGACACCGCTTCGTCCTGCCGCACGGTCTTTGTCATTCATGATGGCTGCCATGAGTACCTTGTTTTCTCCGGCAGGTCCGATATTCAGAACGGATGACTTCGGGCCATGTACCGCCTTGAGTTCTTCATCGATCTGCTCTGACATCATGCCGAAATATTTGCGGGCATCCAGCAGTTCGATCTTGTCGTCCACAATATTGATGTAGGTCCAGTCCGGAGCCTCGCCTTCAACGATCAGCGCATCCCAGCCGGCATATTTCAGCTTTGCGCCCCAGATACCGCCGGAATTGGAACAGGCGATCATGCCGGTCAGCGGTGATTTCGTGACGACCATGTAACGTCCGGAAGACGGGCTGGCCGTACCTGTCATCGGTCCTGTAATATAGATCAGCTTATTCTCGGGTGAAAGGGGATCTACGGTTGCGACGCCTTCATCATACAGAATTTTCGTGCCAAGTCCGCGGCCTCCGATAAACTTGCGGGCCAGATCAAGATCCAGCTTTTCGATTTTGATTTCGCCGGTTGTCAGATTAATACGTGCAATTTTCTCATAGTAACTTTTTGCCATAGGTCTGAATACCTCCTTCTTTGCTGTTTCGATTCCTGCATCTTTTGCTGAATGCTCTGTGTGTCAGGTTGACTCCCGTACTGATCCGGGAATGTTCGTTTACTTCTGTCTGAAATTATAGTATAAAACGTGACGAAATGCAATTTAATTGGGATAATTGCGGTAAAGTTTGTGCGAAATGGGTCGTAATTGGGTGAACCTGCACAAGGAAATATGAGAAATATGAAAGATTTCATAGGACTAAAGTTGTCAGATTTTGGATAATAACTTAAAATGCTGTTGCAATGTCGGTATTGAATGCGTTATAATTATACAAAACTGAACAAAGGATGGAAGGCAATGGAACAGGACAGAGCATTATCGGCTGTCGAGGTAGCTAAACTACTGCATGTGAGCAAAAATACAGTTTATGAAATGATCCGGCGCGGAGAGATCAATTCCTATAAAGTAGGAAGGAAAATCCGCTTTACGCGGCAGGATGTGGATGATTATATTGCCCGTTCGCGCCATGAAAAACAGTTTCCCCCGGTTGCCTCCGTATCCGCACAGAGTACGCTGCTGAACGGCTCGCCTCCGCAGGGAAGGGAGTTTATTTTGAGCGGACAGGATGTGATTCTCGATATCCTGTCCAATTATCTGCGTCAGTACGGTTATCAGGCGCTGCGTGCGTATGTCGGAAGCTTTGAAAGTCTGCTGTCCCTGTATCAGGACAATGTGCAGGCGGCGACTTCCCATCTGTGGGACGGAGATTCGGGCGACTATAATATACCGTATGTGAGACGTCTGGCGCCGGGAACTCATGTGGTTGTCATCAATCTCTCCTACCGTATGCAGGGTTTTTATGTTCAGAAGGGCAACCCGAAACAAATCTGCGGCTGGGAAGATCTTACCAGAAAGGGAGTGCGTTTCCTGAACCGCAGAAAAGGTTCAGGGTCCCGGATTCTTCTCGATGAAAAGCTGATGAAGCTGCAGATTGATCCTCTGTTTATTCAGGGTTATGAAACAGAAATCGGCTCTCATCTGACGCTGGCCAACGCAGTGGCAAAAGGGGAAGCGGATGTCGGGCTTGGAACGGAACGGGTGACCAGGCAGGTCGACAATCTGGAATTTGTGCCTTTGCAGGAAGAGCGTTATGATCTGATCATAAAAAGAAGCATACTGGATTACCCGGAAGTAAGGACGATGTTTCAGATTCTGAATTCGTCAGAATTTCGGGCGGAACTCTCCGGAATCAGCGGGAATGATTATCGCGATCTCGGACAGGTGATAGCGGAAATATAAAGAGGTGAAAAGATTTCGAGGAGGAAAGAAAATGCTGAAAGTGAAGACCCCGCAGGAGGTGTGGGAGCTGATTGACCGGGAGTTTCAAATGATTTCCGGAAAGGAACTGACGCCGCTTTCGGATGCTGTCGGCCGTGTTCTGGCGGAGGATATCTGCGCGGGAGAGTTTGTGCCGGATTTCAACCGTTCGACTGTGGACGGCTACGCGGTGCGGGCGCGGGATACATTTGGCTGTTCGGACAGTATTCCGGCGGTTCTGACCCTCTGCGGACAGGTAAGCATGGGAAAAGGCGCGACCGGACTTGTCGGGGAGGACATGTGTGCGGCTGTTCCGACCGGAGGGGAAGTGCCGGATGGAGCGGACGCCATGGTTATGATTGAGTATACGGAGGACTACGGAGACGGGACGATCGGTATCGTGAAACCGGTGGCGCCAGGCGCGAATATGGTCTATCGGGGAGATGATGTGAAGCCGGGACAGACCATTTTTTGCGCCGGAACGCGGCTGATGGTACAGGATATTGGGGCGCTTGCCGCCATGGGGGTGGCGCAGGTTCCTGTGATGGTCCAGCCGCTTGCAGGTATTATTTCTACCGGAGATGAGCTGGTTCCCATCGAGGATACGCCGGGCCCCGGGCAGATTCGTGACGTCAACAGTATGCTTTTGCGGGCGGAAATGATGCAGGCAGGAGCGAGAGTCAAAGAATATGGAATTGTGAGAGATCAGGAGGATATGCTCGCAGAGACACTTCAGGAAGTTCTCCAGGAGTGTGATATGGTTCTGATTTCGGGCGGAAGCTCTGTGGGGGCGAAGGATGCCACCTGCCGGGTAATACAGCAGCAGGGTGAGAATCTGCTGCACGGAATTGCGATGAAACCGGGCAAACCGACGATTCTTGGCAAGGTTGAAGGCAAACCGGTGGTTGGCCTTCCAGGACATCCGGTAGCGGCGTTTTTTGTGACAAAACTGTTTGCTGTGCCTCTGCTTGACCGTCTTGCCGGAACGAAGCGGCATACCTGGCCGGTAACGGCCATTCTTGAGGAGAATGTGGGAGCCAATCATGGACGTGCCCAGTATATGGGTGTGTTTCTCAGAAAAGAAAAAAATAAAATCTATGCAAAGCCAGTCCGAAGTAAATCCGGACTGATCACATCCCTGGCCGGGGCAGCAGGTTATTTCTGCATTGAGCGCGACTGTGAGGGGCTTTCGGCCGGGACAGAGATCAGTGTGGAACTGTATGGATAAGAAAGTACGGCAGAAGCAGAAAACAGGGCTGTGGCGGAGACCGGCAAAATACTGTCTGCGATATGGGTGTGGAAGTTTAGTTATGGAGGTTTAAATATGGCATTTCAATATTTGACAAATGTAGACATGGAGCAGGCGAAAGAAGAGTACTGCCAGATCCTTGAGGCGAACGGGATGCATTACAGGACAGAAACAATCCCTGTGACCGAAAGCTGCGCAAGGATTACCGCAAATGCGGTTTACGCACATATCTGTGCGCCGCACTATCATGCGAGCGCGATGGATGGGATTGCCGTCAAGGCCAGCGACACGTTCGGGGCGACAGAGACGACGCCTGTACATCTGAAGCGGGAACAGTATGTGGCTGTGGACACAGGAGATCCCCTGCCGGAGGGGTGTGACGCCGTAGTTATGATTGAAGATGTCGTGAAGGAGGAAAAGGGAGTCTGCCTGTACGCTGCTGTCTCTCCCTGGCAGCATATACGTCAGATCGGAGAAGATATCTGTGCCGGTGAAATGATTCTGTCTTCTTATCGGACAATCACTCCGGCTGCGATCGGTTCGATGATCGCGGGAGGGGTACTTGAGGTCGAAGTGATCGCAAAGCCGTTGGTCGGTATCATACCGACCGGGGATGAGATTGTGCCGCCGACGACAGATCCGAAACCAGGGGATATTCTGGAGTTCAACGGCTCGATTTTTTCTGCGATGATTAAAGAATGGGGGGCGGAACCGAAGATTTATCCGATCGTAAAAGACCGGTTTGATGAGATCAGGACAATGGTGCAAAAGGCGCTCGAGGAGTGTGATATGGTAATCCTGAACGCAGGTTCATCCGCAGGACGTGAAGATTACAGCTGCCAGGTCATCCAGGAACTGGGGGAGGTATTGTACCACGGAATCGCGATGAAGCCGGGTAAACCGGCAATCCTGGGATATAAGGGAGCAAAGCCGGTGCTTGGAGTGCCGGGATATCCGGTATCCGGCATCATTGTAATCGAACAGTTTTTGAAACCGCTGATTGACCAGTGGAACAGGATTCCTGCCCGGCCAGCTATATATAAGGAAGCAGTTCTGTCAAGATCGGTTGTCTCCGGACTGAAATACAGGGAATTTGTACGGGTACGCCTTGGCTATGTGGGAGAGCAGCTTGTGGCTTCTCCTTTAAGCAGAGGAGCCGGGGTGGTGAGTTCTTTCATGAAAGCGGACGGGATGCTGGAAATTCCGCAGGAAGTGGAGGGATATGAGGCTGGTTCTCATGTGCAGATCCGGCTTCTGCGCCCGAAAGAAGAGCTTCAGAATACGCTGGTGGTGATCGGAAGCCACGATCCGCTGCTCGACGAGGTGGCGGATATGATTCATCGGAAAGATCCGGGTATTTTTATGAGTTCGTCGCACGTCGGTTCAATGGGAGGTATTATGGCGGTGCGGCGTGGGGAAAACCATGCTGCAGGTGTTCACCTGCTGAATGAAAAGGACGGATCTTACAATACGGCATTCATAGAAAAATATTTCCCGAAAGGCGGCGTACGTCTGGTGGAGTGTGTCGGGAGAACGCAGGGGCTGATGGTAACAAAAGGCAATCCTCTGCAGATTAGGGGAATTGCGGATCTGACAAAACCAGGACTGCGTTATGTCAACCGGCAGAAAGGTTCGGGTACACGGATTCTGATCGATTATCTCTGCAAAAAAGAGAGCGTCAATCCGCGGAAGATTTACGGTTATGACAGAGAGGAATTTACGCACACTTCTGTGGCGGCGCAGATCGCATCGGGATCGGCTGACGCGGGAATGGGAATCTATTCGGCGGCTCAGCTGTACGACCTGGATTTTATCCCGATTTGTATGGAGCAGTATGATCTGCTGATTCCGGATCACGCGTGGGACAGTCCGATGGTGCAGGAACTGCTGGAAACACTTAAGAGCGAAGAATTCAGAAGGAGGCTGGAGAAGCTTGGCGGCTATGATGTCGGAAATCCGGGACAGGTGCGGCAGAGGTTCTGAGATGTTTGACTACGACGTCTGCGTGATCGGAGGAGGGATACTCGGGTGTATGGCCGCCAGGGAGCTGGCGCGCTTCAGGATCCGCGTAGCGCTTGTGGAGAAAAGAGAGGATGTGTGCACCGGTATTTCGAAAGCGAACACGGCAGTTGTTTATGCCGGCTATGATAACCGGCCAGGGACGCTCAAGCAGCAGATGTGCGTACAGGGAAATGCGGAGTTTGGAGAACTGTGCCGTCAGCTTGGCGTGCGTCTGAAACGCTGCGGTTCTTTGATGGTGAGTTTTGGTGACAAAGGTACAGAAACGCTTGAGAGAAAGCTGAGGCAGGGTCAGACGAGCGGCGTGCCGGGACTCAGGCTGCTCGGGCGGGAGCAGGTGCTGGAGCTGGAGCCGAATCTGAATCCGGCCGTGAAAAAGGGGCTTTACGCTCCGACCACCGCTACGGTAAATCCGTGGGAGCTTGGGATAGCCGCGTTTGAGAACGCGAAGGCGAACGGCTGCGAGGTGCTGCTGCTGACACAGGTCACGGCAATCAGGCGGCTGGAAGAAGGATTTCTGGTTGAACTGTTATCAAAAAGGAAAACGCGGGAGGTATTATCCGAGAGCAATACGCGGCAAATCCGCGTCCGGGGTATTTTAAACTGCGCCGGTCTGTATGCGGATCAGATTTATGAACTGGTATTTCCGCCGAAAGTACGTATTTTTCCGCAACAGGCAGACTATTTTGTGTTTGATGAGTGCTGGGGAGGATTTCTGAACCACATTGTATTTTATGAACCGGAGGATGGAGGTAAGGGTCTGACGCTTGTACCGACAGTTGACGGGAATCTTCTCGCCGGTCCTTCCGGGCAGAAAGACGGAAGCAGAACAGGCTTTGAGACGTCCAGAGAGGGGCTTGATTTCCTGCGTGCCATGTGCCGGACGGTGGTCCCGGGACTTCCTCTGGAATCCGTGATCAGAAATTTCGGTTCCATCAGACCCAATCCATATGAGGTTGAGCCTGATGGGGCAGGCGGCTGGCGGAAAAAGGAGAAAGGGATCCACAGTTTTGTGATCGAACAGGAAAAGGACTGTCCGTCCATGATCAGTCTGATCGGAATCAAGACACCGGGGATTACCTGTAGCGCAAAGCTCGCACAGTATGCGGCCGGAAAGCTGCTTGAGGCCTTGGATATTCCTGCCGGGAAGAAGTCCGGGACGGTATTTTGTCCCGAACGTCCGGCACCGGTGCGGATACGTGAGATGTCTGCCGGAGAGTATCAAAAATACGTGGAACAAAATCCGGCGTATGGGAAGATTGTCTGCCGCTGTCGTATGGTGACTGAAGGTGAAATCCGGGATGCCATACGCCGCGGGGCAGTCACGGTCGACGGTGTGAAGCGCCGCTGCGGCGCCGGGATGGGGCGCTGCCAGGGCGGATGGTGCAGACAGCAGGTGACGGAACTTCTATCTGCGGAACTTGGGGTGCCTCCGGAGCAAATTCAAAAAGACGGGCCTGGTTCTTACCTGTATAATGTCTGTTGAGACAGATCCGGATCCTGCGCCAGGATTTCGCAGGCGGATATTGAATGAGCAGAAGTTCAAAACTCGCCTGCGAGTTTTAGGAGCGGGAAAAATTGCTGCAGTTTGCATGGAGGATGATATCATGCGGGAATGTGATGTCTTGATTATAGGAGGAGGAGCCGCCGGGATGACGGCAGCATATGCAATCTGGAAGCGAAATCCCAGGATTCATGTCGTATTAGCGGAGCGCTCCGATTGTCTGGGAGGGGTACTCCGCCAGTGTGTGCATCAGGGTTTCGGGCGGGGCTATTTTGGAGAAGATCTGACTGGCGTTGAATTTGCGGACCGGCTGGAGGCAATGCTGAAAAAAACGCATACAGACATTTGGCTGAACACAGAAGCTGTCAGGATCGGAGAGCTTCAGGAAATCAGCCAGACAGAGGCGCTGCCGGATAAATCGATATGGCTGGCCAGACGGGGCGGACCAGAATGTGTCCATTTTCGTTTTCTGATCCTTGCGGCAGGGTGCAGGGAGCGCGCTGTCGGCAGTCTTGGTATTTGCGGAACACGGCCAGCCGGCGTCTTTATGGCGGGACAGCTTCAAAGGATGATGAATCTCGGGCATTATGATCCCGGAAGAGAAGCCGTGATTTTTGGAAGCGGCGACATTGGACTGATTATGGCAAGACAGCTGGTTCTTGCCGGAAAGACTGTAAAATGTGTTGTTGAGATACAGCCGCAAAGTCCGGCGATGGAGCGCAACCGCAGACAATGTCTGGAGGCATTTCGGATTCCTTTTAAAGCGCAGACCAGAGTAATCCGACTGTATGGGGAGAACCGCCTGCAGGGCGTTATGGTGGAAAATATTGTGTCAGGGGAAGAGGAATATATCGAATGTGATATGCTGGTTATCGCGGCAGGACTGATTCCGGATCGAACCGTTCTTGGAATGGATGGAAAAAGGGAAAGGCAGGAAAAATTCCCTCCCTGGCTGTATCTGTGCGGAAACTGCGCTTATATTCATCCGATTGTGGATCGGATCTGCATAGAGGCGGAGCAGACAGGCGCGGCTGTAGCGAAGCTGTTGGCTGACGACTGCTGACTGGATGAGTGTTTTCTGGTAACAGGAAGATGTTTAAAGATAAAACTGCACCGTGGCCTCACGGTGCAGTTTTACTATTAGTGCGCCCGGCGGGCGCACGTTCTAATGGGTGAAAGTCCCTGACCCGCCCGGCAGTGGGAAGGGTGCAGTCA
>CANQAR010000051.1 GCA_947588845.1 uncultured Lachnospiraceae bacterium | reverse complement strand
TATCCGCGTTATGCGTAATTCCGGGCTCTGATTCAAAAGGCGGAAAAAATGTTTCCTCAGATAATCCATCACCGCAGTCTCTGATATCCTCCCTCTCAACCGGGCCCTCTGGTATCGCAGCCGCTCCGGGCTGACCTTTCCCATAAAACGGATGGACAGGATCTGGAGGATCCCCATCGCGATACAGGACAGCATCATGTGCATCTCGATGGCACGTACTGTTTCCAGCACTTTTTTCCGGAAGTTTTCTGTATTCCTTTCTTGTTGTGGTGACTAAAGAATACCATAAAATCATGCGGAAGGATTGTTCTTTTATTGAAAACTTTCAACTCTCAAGTATCAGTATTATTTGCAATAAATTATTTATAAAAATAATTGAATAAATATTGACAGATATGGAAATGAGAGATAAAATCATTGGCGTATATAATAAAATAGGAAGGAGAAAATTATGAAACAAAGAAAAAAGAACGTGTTTTCAATAATATTTGTTTTGTTTATATTTATTGGAACGGCAAATCTTATTGTTGACGCTAAGGAATCCGTTCATTTACAAAACAATGAACCAATTATTGAAATTAATGATCCTGTAGATACTGAAAATTGTACCATTAAAAATGAAACATTTATTAGAACTATAAGTGTAGATGCCGCGAAAAATATTAAAAAGAATACTGCCAGTAAAACGTCAATTATACTTAACTGTGGGTTTTCAGAAACGTTTAAAATAACAAATGTTCCGTCTGGTAAGAAAGTAAAATGGAGTGTATCAAACAAAAAAGTTATATCTATTAAAAAAAATGGATCAAGTTGTTTGATCACGGGAAAGAAAAAAGGAAAATCTACGGTTACAGCGAAGGCTGGCAATGTAAAATATATTTGCAAAGTAACAGTAAAAAATAATATGGCATTATCTGAAACTTCTAAAATTTTAACTGAAGGACAATCTTTCAATTTGAAGTTGATAAATGCAGGCACAATTAAAAAGATCTGGAGTTCTTCATCCTCTGGAATTTTACGTCTTGTAAAAATTACAAATAATCAATATCGGATAATCGCACTTAAAGTAGGGACATCTTATGTAAAAGTTAATGTAGCAGGAAAAGTACTAAAATGTAAGATTATAGTTAAAAAATCAAGTTCTAATAAAAATCAAGATAAAGGTTCCAATAAGAAACCAGAAAAACAGACAGAGACAGAAAAACAGACGGAGACAGAAAAACAGACAGAAACAGAAAAACAGACAGAAATCGAGTCAGAGACAGAAAAAAAACCGGAACCACTTCGAATCTTAACAGAAGGTTATGAGTCCGTAAATATGAAAGTTGGAAATGCATTTACATTTACGACAAACAACAAGATTAAGAAGGTTTCATATTCACAACACGATATTTTGAAACAATGTGAACAAAATTTAACAAATCATTTAAGAGTTGTTGCGGTAAATCCTGGAATAGTTACAATTACTATTGAAGACATTTATGGACAGAGTGTAACATCTTCCGTGACGGCTGTACAAGAAATTAATTCAAAGGTAACTCTAACAGAATCTCATTATGACAGTACGCTCCCGACGTCCACTATTATCAACATTTATTATGACGAATATTCTATGACTGCATGTTGTACTGGCGAATTTGATGATATGTACTGTGAGGTCTATTCTTGCACATCAGCAAATTTTGATAAACCATTTGGAATTGGGGTAGAGTCTTCTCAGTGGAATAATTTAGGGTATGGAAGGGTTACATGTTTCACATATCAATATACTACTTATTATCTAAAAGCGCGATTTTTTAAAATTAATGGAACTGACAAAATTTATGGCTCATGGAGTCCTATTCGACAAATTACTATACCAAATTATTATATAGGTAAAAATAATTCTGAACCTCATTATTCCTACGATCTATATATTGTTGGTGGTTTAGAGACATATGACGGATGTCAGCAAGTTATTTATATTAAGACTGATAATCCAGATCAAAATTCACTTAGTATTGTACGAAGAGATAACGGTAAAAGTATTTTAGTAAGATTGATAGATGGGGGGGGAAGGTGGAGATATTTTGAAGATATCGATTATCTGAGTGTAAGTGATTATGATGAGTCCCTGAAGAAAGTACAAGGTGGATATGTTGGATATATAGATTTTGAAAATTCTGGAACTTATGATGTGGAACTCCGTGAATATTCCTCGGACGGATATTGTGTTGCAAAGTCAATAACACTCACGGTAAAAGATTACGAGAGTAAAAAGAACGAGTGGATTGATCAACTCATTGCAGAACATACAAGTCCTGACATGACGCCATTTGAAAAAATGGATTCTATTTGTCGCTATTTAACGACTCCTGGATTATTCCGGTATGTAACGGTGCATAACGACAGTCAAGTAAGTCTTGCTTCTATGCCTAATATTCCATTTTTTGAAACTTATCGTTGGAATTCAGGTACTTCGCCAGCAGTCCTTTGTGAGATTGCCGAACGTCTTGGAGGATTTACTGATATCCACAATTGTTACGGCGATTTTCCATATGGTAGTACAGGATGGCGGAACACACATTTTAATGCAAAACTAACTATTGGAAATGAAACAAAAATATATTCAGTATGCCCGGCATGGTCTACTGGCGAGGTTGGAGAAGTAAAATATATTGATTTTTCTGATACTTCAAAAATGAGGAAGATAGGATAAACAATTTATTAAGTGTTCGTGAGAGCGTTTGCTACGATCGGAGGAGAGAGTAAACGGAGTGTGGAGCAAAGTGGCGGCAAGCAGCAAGGTGAAATAAAAATTGAGTTTACTACATCAGGATATTTACGTTTTAACAATTTCCCGTCAGCTTAAAGCTGGCGGGATTTTCTTCTTAGAGTTGTCATAAAATGAAATCTTCTTCATCTTGTATTTCTTTATCAGTAAACGGTAAACGTCAAATCACTCGCCTTCCACACCGGCAGGTTTTATGAGATACTTTAGAAAACTCAAAAAACTGTTAGTTTTCTAAAGGAGCGATGTTATTATGGACAAAACGATCCATGAAATCCACACAGCCAGCTGGAAATCGGTCATCAGCCAGTGCCAGGCATGGTCGGCCAGACCCGGAAGCAGTGGCTGGCACAAAATGGAATCTCTGAAAAAACCTGTTATTACTGGCAGCGCAAACTACGCAGGGAAGCGTATGAACTTCTTCCCCCGCACAGGAGGAATCCGCATCCCCCATACAGGAATCTCCGTTTGTTGAAGTTCTTTTTCCCGTCGGCAGTCCGAAACTGGAGATTTTTTACCCCGTCTGTCCTGATAAAAACCGGGAAACTGGTCTTTGAAATCTCCAATACGGTATCCGAAAATCTGCCGGGGCACATTCTGGAGAAGGTTTCCCATACTGGATGACGCCGCACAGATCAGGCGGGTGATCCTGTGCACAGGTTATACGGACTTCCGCAAGGGGATCGATGGCCTCGCGCTGATAATCGGCAGCCGGTTTGTCCTCAATCCCTTTGAGAAAGGAACTCTTTTCCTGTTTTGCGGAGGCGGACAGACCGGATGAAGGGACTTTTGTGGCCAAGGAACTGCCAGATAAGTGCTATAAACAGCGTCGCTGAGTGAAGCAGCGCTACTTTAGATGGAGGCGCATGGTTTGACGTTTACGGGATTGTAGTTATGACATTAGAACAGACAGTCCAATTTGTAATAATTTTTCGCTCTGTTGCGAAATGAGCCAGCTTGGTAACTCGTCCATAGATACGAGTCAAAAATATTACTATTATTCAAACAGGACGAAAGAAAATAAAATCAATAAAGTAAAAAAGATAGTGTTGATATAAACAGATGATTACCTTTTTGATTACCTCTTATTCTCCGGAAAAAGAAAAATCTCCGGAAATCCGCTTAAAATGCGGATTTCCGGAGATGCAAGAAACAGGGGTTGAGAGAATCGAACTCCCACTAAGAGTTTTGGAGACTCCTGTCATACCACTTGACCAAACCCCTCCGTGAACAACTCACGTTCTCTTTTATACCACGGTGAGGGGATTTTGTCAATGATTATTTTTAAAAATTTCTCCTTTTCTTTTCTGCCTCAGGTGTTACTGCTCACTCCGTGACCAGCAACAACACTCCGCGATGCACAGTGGAGGTGTAAACTGTAACCTTTAGGTCTCTTTGAAGAACTGTTCATACTTGGCGGCCAGCTTCCGAAATTCAGAAGAGTCCTGCAAAAACGGTTCTTTTTCCATCGAAGAGAGAATTGCCGGAATCATCTGTTCCGGCCGATAGGTCTGGGAAGGCTGGACGGCCATGCGGTTAAATAATAAAGTCTTTTCCGGCTCCCAGGGCTGAAGCATTGTGGCGAGCATGTCCCGCAGGATAGAGATGCATTTTTCAGTGTCTTTCTCTGCAAACGCGATCTCAAGCGGCGCGGTGAAGGCATTATATTCCCACAGGCCGAAAAGCCTGGTCATCTGTGCCGATTTGTCTGCGATCTTTTTAGCAGAGAGAGTTTCGCCGCAATCCAGTTCCAGGCCCATCAGCTTGTAGAGTAGCAGCTGTACCTTGTTCAGTGTCATGAAAAGTTCCTGCTGCAGATCTGACGCAGCTTTCTCCGGCCTGCCCTGCTGTTTATCAATTTCAACCTGCAGCATAAGTTTATCCGCCATATTTTTGAGAAAGTCATTTCGGTCAGGCATCCGGTCCAGCGTTTCCTGGGCTTTCTCATATTCGCCTCTGCGGATAAACCGGCTGGCCAGCATAAAATCTGCGCTCCCGCTGATTTTTTCGTCCGCACTTTCGGAAAGCCTGTGATACCATGCGATGATCTTTTCCTCATAAGGCTGTATTTCATCTGCTTGTATTTCCTCTGCTTCCATCTCAGAAAAAGAGAGAAGTCCGTCCAGCTGAAACGTGAGAACATGCAGAAGATTCTCATTATGGGGATACTCATGGAATTTCTGTTCTGCCGCCGCAAAACCTGCGGCAATCCCGCTGGTTTGAACGATTTCCTGGATCTCTTGGCAGAACAGGCTGATCTCCTGCAAAGTCATGTCCTCACGAAAACAGAGAAGCGTGTTCAGGTCAGTCTTTAACAGGCGGGCCAAAGGGGTCAGAAGCGAGATGTCCGGACATGTCGTTCCTTTTTCCCATTTGCTGACCGCTGGAATGGAAACATTGAGATATTCTGCGACCTGTTCCTGTGTGAGTCCCAGTTCTTTTCTTTTTTCCTGTATAATTAAGTTCATCGGCATAACATGTACCTCCTTTTTGATCATGGTACAAAAGCGCTTTTGCTGATTTTATTATAGCTGGCTGTTTGGACATTTACAATTGAGCGGATGTTAACCGGCGGATAAATTTTTTAACCAGTGAGAAACTTTTTAAGGCTGCCGCGCCTGTCCGTTCCTGGGAATGGAGGAAAGGATGCAAGGATTTCGGAAATCCTGAGATCTCCGGAATCTTACGGGCAGATATCTTGCAAGTATTCCTTTTGTGCGTTATAATTTCAGTTGAGTTCATCAGAGGGGAAAATTGATTTTGCGCTGCATGGAATGCAGGAATACACAGCGTTAAACAGTGGTCAGCGCAGGAGGTTTTTATGTTAAAAATTATATTTGGCGATATAAAGAATTCGGTTTATCATCCTCCGACCTATTTTGATAATCAGTATGAGGATGAGTGGATTACGGATCCGATGTCAGTGCAGATGATAAAAGAGATTGACAAGTCGGAAGTGGTCAGCGCGCGCTTGATTGACAGTCCGGTGCTTGGGCCGATTTCTGTAAAAGAAATTTCCGGAGGAGTTAAGACACTGATACTAATGGCGTTTGATGATTCCGGCAGAATATTTAATGCATCGGCGTGCGGTGATAACTGTGCCGGGTGGATTGCGGAAATTGGAAAGAGAAAAGATCTGACGATTAATCTTCATCACGTAATGGATTTCAGCAGGGTTAAGAATTTTGAGGCTCTGATGCTTAACACAGGAAAACTGGTTCACAGTTATGCGGAATATCTGGAAGAAACACTTTGCATAAAGGAGCGGTGATTGATGAAAGGGAAATATCATATCATTGTTCAAAACAAACGGCTTCGATATGAATTTGATATTCGGAGGAATCTTACCATTATCCGTGGTGACAGCGCAACGGGCAAAACAACATTGATTAATATGCTGGACAGTGCGTTTTCATTGGGGGAAGGTTCAGGGATCGAAGTTGTCTGTGAAAAAGTCTGCCGTACCCTGCGTGGAAAGGACTGGAATTTTCTGCTTCCTCAGATTCACGATCAGATTATTTTTTTGGATGAGGAAAGTTCTTTTGTAAAGTCAAAAGAGTTTGCCGCGCTGGCTAGAAAATCAGACAATTATTATGTGATCATTACGAGAGAAGATCTGCCAAATCTGCCTTATTCTGTGGATGAGATTTATGGTATTCATACATCCGGAAAATATCATGATTTGAGACGAACGTATAATGAAATGTACAGAATTTACCAGGCCTCAGAATTTTCAGCGGACAGAAAACCGGAGAGAATTGTAGTGGAAGATTCCAATGCGGGATTTGAATTTTTCAAAAAAACAGGAGAAGAAGCAGGTATTGCGTGTGAAAGTGCAAATGGAAAATCAAATCTCAGAAATGTAATAGCAAAAGCAGCAGTGAAGAATTTGTTGGCAATAGCGGATGGCGCTGCCATTGGGTCAGAGATGAATGAATTGTATCAATATATGATGCTTCACCCGGAAGTTCGGTGTTATCTTCCGGAATCTTTTGAGTGGATAATCCTGAAATCAGGACTGATTGATGGACGAATAGTTCAGCAAATACTGGAAAACCCGGAAGCCTATATCGAAAGCAGAGAATATTTCAGCTGGGAAAGGTATTTTTCTTTTTTACTTACAGAGCAGTCAAAAGATACTTATTTGCAATATAGTAAAAATAAATTAAATGAAAATTATCTGCATGATAAAGAGAAAAGAGCGATTCTGAAAGTAATGAATGGAATTAAATTTTTATGACAAATAAAAATCTTGTTGTACGAAGAGGAATTTTGTATTATATTGATTATGAATGCAACCGCTGCATGGAGAGGTAGAGATCTAAGAACAGGGATGTAAAGTACTGGAGAAAAACGGAGGCAGAGTCATGAGGATCATTTTGTCGCCGGCGAAAAAAATGAATGTGGATACGGATACGATAGCGCCGGTCGGTACGCCTGTGTTTCTGTCCGATGCCGAAAGGATTATGTGCTGGATTAAAGGCCTGTCTTACGCGGAAGCCAAAAAGCTGTGGGCATGCAATGACAAAATCGCAGAGCTGAACTACCGGCGGTTCGCGGATATGGATCTGCATCACCGGCTGACTCCGGCGATCCTCTCCTATGAGGGAATTGCGTTTCAATATATGGCTCCGTCTGTGTTTGAGGACGGGCAATTTGCGTATGTGCAGGAGCATCTGCGAATCCTTTCCGGGTTTTACGGCGTACTGCGCCCGATGGACGGCGTCGTCCCGTACCGTTTGGAGATGCAGGCTAAGGCAGGGATAGACGGGACAAAAAATCTTTATGAGTACTGGGGAGATCGCCTGTACAGGGAAGTCCTTGACGACAGCCGGGTTATCATCAATCTGGCCTCAAAAGAGTATTCCAGATGTGTCGAATCGTATCTGACAAAAGACGATCGCTTTATCAGCTGTGTGTTCGGTGAACTGGAAAATGGGAAAGTTGTCCAGAAAGGTGTGTACGTGAAAATGGCAAGGGGCGAGATGGTGCGTTTTATGGCGGAGCGGAACATCATCCATCCGGAGGAGATGCGGGAATTTGACCGGCTGGGATACCGGTTTTCCACGGAGCTTTCCACGGAGGCGGAGTATGTGTTTTTGAAGAGATGACAGGCAGCGTGTTTTGATTCATCCGAAGATGTCTGCTGGCGCAGACTCGAATCCCGCATTAGAACTTGCGGATGAGTCTTGAACGTCTGTGTGTGATGAAATAGAAATATTGAGTTCATCAGAGAAGCGTTGTATGAAAGTTTTGCAAAAATAAGAAGTATATTGGAAAATTCTTGATTTTCAAGGAAAAGACTTGGCTTGGCAGGGAGGTGGATGTTGTGGGAAGAAAGCTGGGAATCGGCCATCAGAATTTTGAGACTGTGAGACGGAATCATCTGTTCTACGTGGATAAGACGGATTTTATACGGCAGTGGTGGGAAAACATGGACGAAGTCACGCTGATTACCCGCCCCCGCCGTTTCGGGAAAACTCTGAATATGAGTATGCTGGAAAAATTTTTCTCAGTCAGATATGCGGGAAGGAGCGATCTGTTTGAAGGGCTGAAGATCTGGGAGTCCAAAGAGTATCGGGCTCTTCAGGGGAGTTATCCGGTCCTGCTGCTGAGTTTTGCTGATATCAAGGATACATCGTTTGCGTCGGCCCGAAAGAAAATCTGCAAGACGATTCAGCTTTTGTATAACGAGTTTGACTTTCTTCTGGAAGGAAATGTGCTCAATGACAGAGAGAAAGAAGATTTCCGGATGATATCGGCCGATATGGAAGATTACATGGCAGCATTGTCGCTGAAACTGCTTTCCGGTTATCTATATAAATATTATGGGAAAAAGGTGATCCTTTTGCTGGATGAGTATGACGCTCCCATGCAGGAAGCATATGTGAATGGCTACTGGAATGAGATGGTCTCCTTTACCCGAGGTTTGTTTAACGCGGCCTTTAAGACAAATCCGTATCTGGAGCGAGCAGTTATGACCGGCATTACGCGGGTGAGCAGGGAATCTGTCTTTTCAGATTTGAACAATCTCGTGGCCGCATCTGCCGCGTCTGATCTCTATGCGGACTGTTTTGGCTTTTGCGAAAAAGAAGTTTTTGATGCGCTGGATGAGTATGGTTTGTCTGACAAAAGGGAAGAAGTCAGGGACTGGTACGACGGATTTACATGTGGAAGGATACGCGGCATTTACAATCCGTGGTCTGTCATTAACTATCTGAGAGAAAAAGAATTTGCGCCGTTCTGGGCGAATACCAGCAGCAACATTCTGGCAGGTCAGTTGATCCGGGAGGGAAGTCCGGCGATAAAAAAGGATTTTGAGGTGCTTCTGCGCGGCGGAGTGATCGAAAAGGAGATTGATGATCAGATAGTATTTTCGGCTTTGTCAAATCAAAGTGACGCAGTCTGGAGTCTTCTTCTTGCGGCTGGCTATCTGAAAGCCGGGGATTTTTTCATGGATGCAGGAACTGGAAAAAGAAAATACAGGCTGTCTCTGACAAATAAAGAAGTCCGGCTGATGTTTTCCGATATGATCCGCGGCTGGTTTTCGCAGGAGGACTCTGGGTACAATGAATTTGTAAAGGCCCTGCTTGCCGACAGCCTGGAGGATATGAATGCGTATATGAATCAGACGGCGCTTGCAGTATTCAGCAGTTTTGATGTCGGAAACAGGCCGTCGGGGCGTGCGGAACCGGAACGATTCTACCATGGATTTGTGCTTGGACTGATCGTTGAGCTGACCGGAAGATATGTCGTAACCTCAAACCGCGAGAGCGGCTGCGGCCGATATGACGTGATGCTGGAACCGCTGGAAAAAGAAGATCCTGCAATTATTATGGAATTTAAAGTGCATGATCCCGCGAAGGAAAATACTCTGGATGATACCGTGGGAAGAGCACTGAGACAGATTGAAGAAAAGCAGTATGAAACAATATTCCTGCAGAAGGGAATCGCGGCGGAACGCATCAAAAAATACGGATTCGCGTTCAAAGGAAAAAAAGTTCTGATCGGAAGGAGTGCGACAATGCAGGAAACCGCTGTGTAGACTGCGAAGCCAGAGAGGAGGTGCTGCATGGGATTTTATCTGAATCCGGGGAATGAGGCGTTTCGGATTTCAGTGTCCAGTGAGATTTATGTGGACAAGTCGGAACTGATCGCTTTTACGAACAGAAGATTGGGGCAGGAGAAGCGTTTTATCTGCGTCAGCAGACCGCGCAGGTTTGGAAAATCGATGACCGCGAATATGCTCTGTGCGTATTATGGAAGAGAATGTGATTCAGCGGAATTGTTTAAAGGACTGAAGATAGAGAAAGATCCTGTATTTATGAGACATCTGAATCAGTATGATGTGATTTTTCTGAACGTACAGCAGTTTCTCCGGTCAGCGGACGATGCGGATTACCTGACAGAGAATCTGGAGCAGAAAGTACTTGGGGAACTGAAGGAAGTTTTTGCAGAAACAGGGGATTTTTCCACGAACAGTCTTCCGGAGGCGCTTGCGGGAATATTTGCCAGGGACAGAAGGCCGGGAAGAGGATTTGTGTTTATCATCGACGAGTGGGACTGCCTGTTCCGCGAAGCGAGGGACAACAAAAGAGCGCAGAGAGAATATCTTGATTTTCTGCGGGATCTGTTTAAAGACAGGATTTATGTGAAGTTAGTCTATATGACCGGAATCCTGCCGGTCAAGAAATATGGAACACATTCTGCACTGAATATTTTTGATGAATTTTCCATGACAGATCCGGACGTTCTGGCTGATTTTGTGGGATTTACAGAGTCGGAGGTACGAGAGCTCTGCCTTCGTTATGGCAAGGATTTCGAGGAGGCCCGGCGCTGGTATGACGGGTATCAGTTTACAGAACATACGCATATCTACAACCCGAAGTCGATCGTTGATTCCATGTATGGAAAAAAATTTCGAAGTTTCTGGACAGGTACGGAGACGTATGAGGCACTGAAAATTTATATTGATATGAATTATGACGGTCTGAGAGATGCGGTAACGTCAATGCTTGGAGGTGTTGGCTGTGAAATCGATACGGGGACCTTTCAGAATGATATGACAAGTTTTCAGAGCAGAGATGATGTGCTGACTTTACTGGTGCATCTTGGTTACCTGACTTATCAGGATGATTTGCAGCAGGTGTTTATTCCCAATGAGGAAGTAAGAGGGGAGTTTGTGCGCGCTGTAAAAAGCAGCGGCTGGGATGAAGTGATCCATGCGGTTGCTGCTTCTGGTGAACTTCTTGAGGCAACGCTGCGGGGAGATACGGAGGCGGTGGCGCGAGGTTGACTTTTATGGTTGTAAGAAATGGGAAAATGAATCCGGGAGGTTTTACGAAGTGAAAACAAACCGTACGAAATACACGAATTTTTCAATGCTGCTGCTTTTTCTGAAAGGCAGCAAGCGTTTTTTCCTGACAAGTATTCTGGCCTCGGCGATCGTTGCGGGGCTGGATATGGTGACGCCGCAGGTCATCCGCATTGTGGTGGATGGCTGTCTGAGCAATGAGACGGAAACTCTTCCGGGGGTGATCCGCCATTTTCTTGACAGGGCGGGAGGACGTGAATTTATCATCAGTCACCTGTATCTGGCTGCTGTTGTCATTGTGGCGACGGCGCTTTTGACCGCCGTGTTTCAGTATCTGACGGAGTATCTGAACTCGCAGGGCACACAGCGGATGGTAAAGACAGCGCGGGACGTGCTGTTTGCGCATATCGAGAGGCTGCCGTTCTCGTGGCATATGGAGAATCAGACGGGAGATATCATTCAGAGGTGTACTTCGGATGTCACGATGGTTCAGAATTTTATCTCGGAACAGCTCGTGCAGGTCATCCGTATCGTTGTATTGATTCTGTTCAGCGTGATTTTCATGGTGACCATGAGCGTGCGGCTGTCGCTGGTGGTGTTTATCTCTGTTCCGATCATTGTGGGATACTCTTACTTCTTTTTCCGAAAGATCGGTCATCTGTTTCTGGAGTGTGATGAGAATGAAGGAGTTCTCTCTACAATCACGCAGGAAAACCTGACCGGCGTGCGTGTGGTGCGCGCGTTCGGGCGCGAGAATTATGAGAGGGAGCGGTTTCAGAAGCAGAATCATATCTACACGAATGCATGGATGGATCTGTGCAAACTATTGTCGGGTTTCTGGGCTTCCGGCGACATGGTGATGGGTCTGCAGCTTATGCTGCTGGTGGTGATCGGCGCGGTGCTTTGCGTGCAGGGCGATATGACGGCAGGTATCCTGATCGCGTTTATTTCCTATAACCGCAGGCTGATCTGGCCGGTGCGCCGCCTGGGGAGAATGATCTCCGAGATGAGCAAGGCGAGCGTCTCCATGGAACGTCTTCTGTACATATTAAATTCCGAGGCGGAGGATATGACAGAAGAGGGCCCCACGCCGGAGATGACGGGAGACATTGTCTTTGATCATGTGAGCTTTGGCTATACGGAATCCGAAAAGATATTAAAGGATATCTCGGTCACGATCAAGGGAGGTACAACGCTGGGCATTCTCGGCGGCACCGGAAGCGGCAAATCGACAATGATGCATCTGCTGAACCGGCTGTATGACCTCGAGGACGGGGAAATCACGATCGACGGGATTCCGGTCAGGGAGATTCCGCTTCCGTGGCTGCGTTCCCATATCGGGATGGTTCTCCAGGAGCCCTATCTTTTTTCGAGGACAATCGGGGAAAATATTTCGATCGCAAGAGAGAGCACGATGGAGGAGATCCGGCATGCGGCGCAGGTGGCCTGCATCGACGAGAGCATCGGGCGCTTTGCGAAGGGGTATGAGACGATCGTGGGCGAGCGCGGCGTGACGCTTTCCGGCGGGCAGAAGCAGAGGACGGCGATCGCGCGGATGCTGGTGCAGGATACGCCGATTATGGTTTTTGACGATTCACTCTCGGCGGTCGATACGGAGACGGACGAGAAGATCCGCCATGCCCTGAAGCAGTATATGGGACATGCGACGGTGATTATTATTTCCCACCGCATTTCCACGCTGATGGACGCGGATCAGATCATTGTTCTCGACAGAGGAAGAATCGTGCAGCAGGGCACGCACCAGGAACTGGTGCAGGAGAGCGGACCGTACCGCGAAATTTATGAGATCCAGAGTCCGGATGAGGAAGAAAACCGGAATTGTACAGAAAATGGTTCCGGAGGATTTTGTGAGAATTCCGGCAACGCAAAAAGCAGTGGGAACCCGGGACGGGAATCTGAATATACGGAATCAAAAAGAAAGGGGGAGACAGCAGTATGAATGAGAAAAATGAGCAGCAGGCATACGTGCGCCTGCCATGGTTTGGACTGAAGAAGCTGGCTCCTTTTTTGAAACCTTATGCAGGAATCATGATCAGCATGCTGGTTCTTGGCGCAATCGGAAGTGTTCTGGATATCATTGTCCCGCTGTTTCAGAGCTACGCGCTGGATGTTTTTGTCGCGAAAGGGACGCTGGAGGGACTTGGCTGGTTTATTGCCGCCTATATCGGCGTGATCGTCGTCGAGGTGGCGGCAAACACAATTTCCACCTACCAGACCTGCCAGATCGAGATGTATGTGGGGCGTGATATGAAGCAGACAAGCTTTGATCATTTGCAGACGCTTTCTTTTTCCTACTATAATCAGAATTCCGTGGGCTACATTCATGCCCGCGTTATGAGCGATACGGACCGCATCGGCGGATGGATCGCGTGGGGGCTGATGGACGCTGTCTGGAATCTGACTTATCTGGCGGGAATTATCGTAATGATGTTTGTTCTGAACTGGCATCTGGCAGTCTTTGTGTTGCTGCTTGTGCCGGTGACCACGATAGGAGCGCTCTATTTTCAGAGAAAACTGGTAGGACTGAACCGCCTGCTGCGGGAGATTAACGGCAGGATTACGGGAAATTATAACGAAGGGATCACCGGGGCGAGAACGATCAAAACGCTTGTGATTGAGGATAAGATGCAGAAAAATTTTGAGGAGACAACGGAGGATATGCGCAGAACTTCTGTCCATACGGTGCATTACCGGGCGCTGTTTCTGTCCATGATCTCGTTCTCCGCATCCTGCGCGCTGGCTCTGGTTCTTTGGCAGGGCGGGCTGATCTCTCTGAAAGGCGTTATGGAAATCGGAACGCTGTCGATCTTCATGTCCTACGCGCTCGGCATGATGGAACCGATCCAGTGGATCATCCGCGCGCTGTCTGATCTGGTGTCCGTGCAGGTAAACATTGAGCGCTACACAAAACTGACAGAGACAAGTTCCGAGGTGGCGGACCGCCCGGATGTGATTGAACGCTATGGCGACGCGTTTTATCCGAAAAAAGAGAACTGGGAACCGCTTTACGGCGATATTGAATTTGAGGACGTCAGTTTCCACTATCCGGACGGCGAGGAGATGATCTTCGAACATTTCAACCTGAAAGTGCCGCAGGGAACGAATGTGGCGATTGTCGGGGAGACCGGCGCCGGAAAGTCCACGCTGGTGAATCTGCTCTGCCGGTTCTTTGAGCCGACGGGCGGGCGGATTCTCGTGGACGGGAAGGACGCGAGAGACCGGTCGCAGCTCTGGCTCCACAGCAATATCGGTTACGTGATCCAGACGCCGCATCTGTTTTCCGGCAGTATCGCGGAAAACCTGCGCTATGCAAAGCCGGATGCCACGCTCGAGGAGATGCAGGCCGCGATGCGCGCGGTGTCGGCGGAAAGCATTCCGGAGCGGATGGGAGACGGCTATGACAGTCAGGTCGGAGAGGGCGGCGATCTGCTCTCCACAGGCGAAAAACAGCTGATCTCTTTTGCGCGCGCAATTCTGGCCGATCCGCGCATCTTTGTGCTGGATGAAGCAACTTCGTCGATCGACACCGTCACCGAAAAGAAGATCCAGGATGCCACGAACCTGCTGCTGAAGGGGCGTACATCTTTTGTCATTGCGCACCGTCTTTCGACAATCCGTCAGGCTGACGTAATCCTGATGGTTGATAATGGGAAGATCATCGAGCGGGGTACGCATAAAGAACTGATGGCGAAAAAGGGGGCGTACTACCGTCTGTACACGAAGCAGTATGTCGAGGAAATGACGGCGAATTTTTAAAAGAGATAATCGGGCCCGGGTGCTGCGTCAGCAGCAGGTTTCCTTACACGGGCCTGTGATCGAGTAGGAGGCGGTTTTTCCTCCTGCTCGCCCGCGCGGCCCGGGTGCTGCGCCAGCAGCAAGTTTCCCTTCCCGGGCCTGTGCATAAAAAACGGGATGTCCTCAAAGACATCCCATTTTATACTTTCTCTGGAAATTGCATCCTGTGAAAGAAAAGCCTTCGGCGGATGCGGATCTTTTCTAAAACTTTCATAAAAATATCAGCCTATCTTTGTTTTTTGATTGTTTTCGCGGTATCCCTGGATCATCTGTTCCAGTTCGTCGAGGGCCAGTTCCTTGTCGCTGCACATCTGAATATATGCTTCGAAGAAAGCGGTCCGGCGCTGCGGCTCAGACGGAAGAATATCGCGCAGTTCTGAGAGGATGTAATCGTCTGCTGAAACGACTGGCGCGTAGGTGCGGGCGAGTACTTTCCCGCTGGTAATGATGTTGGCTACACAGACGAGATTGCGTGAGAGCAGGTTGCGCAGCGTGCTCTGCACTGTGTTGATGTTCATGTCAGCGTCGGCCTTGAGAATATCAGAGGCCAGCATCGGCTTACCGGAATTCCACAAAATCTGCATGATGTCGTACTCCCTGTTGCTCAAACGTTTTGTATTCATAGGGACTCCTTTCTGCTGCTATAATTTGCAGAATATGACTTGTTGGAAGGGGTTTCAGGGTCTTGCCTGATACAAAAGTATGCAAAAAGCTGACGCGGCGGCTTTCTGTATAAATCAGTGACAGAGTAAAAAATCCCGGGGTATTATGAGAGAGCAGAATTTCTCATAATTATGAAGCATGAAAAGACAGAGGTCACTGCCTTCCGTGTCATATATAAAAATAGTAAGATTGCATTCGATACAACTATTCTAATATTTATATGCAAATTTGTCAAGTGAAATATATAATAAATTTATTAATATTTTTACAGACACTATATATATTATAAAAATAATAATAAAGTACGATTATTTTTCGTATACAAAACAGGCAGGGTGCGATATACTTGTACATGTGTTATAGTAAATGGCAAAGTAATTTCGTTCTATATGTTTTCTGTAAGCTGCGGAAATTTTTGTCTGGTGGGACCTGATTTTCGCGAACAGGGAGCATTACATGTTTGCCGTGCAGAAGAGCAGAAAAATGAATCAGGTAAGGAGTGAGGCGATAATGGCGTCACAGAAGAAAACGACGGAGAAAAGGACAGGTCTGGTCATGGAAGGCGGAGCCATGCGGGGGATGTTCACAAGTGGTGTGATTGATGTTCTGATGGAGCATGATATCCGGTTTGACGGGGCGGTCGGTGTGTCGGCAGGAGCCGTGTTCGGCTGCAATTATAAATCGCACCAGATCGGGCGGGCGCTTCGTTATAATAAAAGGTTCTGCAGGGATCGGAGATATTCAAGTTTCTGGTCCCTGCTTACGACCGGGGATCTCTATGGAACAGAATTCTGTTATCATGAGATTCCCGAAAAGCTGGATGTGTTTGACACAAAAACATTTCGGGAAAACCCGATGGAGTTTTATGTGGTCTGCACGGATGTTCTGACTGGAAAACCGGTGTATCATAAACTGTCGGACGGAGGACGGGAGGACATTGAGTGGATGCGCGCTTCCGCTTCCATGCCGATCGTTTCCCGCGTCGTGGAGATTGGAAATTATCGTCTTCTTGACGGCGGCATTGCGGATTCCATTCCCGTGAAATATTTTGAAGGACTTGGCTATAACCGGAATGTTGTCATCCTCACACAGCCGCTTGACTTTCAAAAGGGGGCCAACAAACTTCTTCCGGTTGCGCGGGTGGTGCTGAAGCAGTATCCTCATATGATTGATGCCCTTGCCGACCGTCATGTCCGTTACAATGAGACGACGGCCTATATCCGGGAGGCGGAGGAGGAAGGCAGGATTTTTGTGATCCGGCCGCCGGAAGCGCTGAACATCGGCCGCATGGAGAAGAATCCGGCCGAGCTTGAGCGGGTCTATCAGATTGGCAGGCGGGCGGCCGAAAGAGATCTGGAACGGCTGCAGAAGTTTCTTGTGTCGTATGACAGAAGGGGGTAAACCGCAATGATTGAGGCCGAAATAAAACTGAAGATTGTTTCTTTGGAAGCGCTCTGTGAGAAACTGACGGTCTGTGGCTTTGCGGCAGGAGAACATTTGAAAGAGTCTGACATTTATTTTAACAGTCCAAGCCGTGATTTCCGAAAAACGGATGAAGCGCTGCGCATCCGGACTTCAACAGATCAGGCAACCGGGGAGTCTGTTTCCTTGATAAACTATAAGGGGCCGAAGCTTGACCAGGTCACGATGACAAGAGTGGAACGGGAGACAGAAATCGCGGATGGGGAGACGGCAAAACAGATTCTGGAAGCGATCGGTTTTGTTCTGGTGTCTCCTGTTGTAAAGGAGAGACAGTATTTCAGAAAGCAGGTCGTTTTTTATGGTTCTTTGGAATCGGAAAATCCGGAAGAGAACTCATCCGCTGAACCTGCACAAAGGCGGATGGCCGCACCCTGCTGCAGAGAGATGACAGTCTGTCTCGACCGGGTGGAAGGGCTTGGAGATTTTATGGAGCTGGAAATTCTGGTCGAATCGGACGAGGAGCGCGAGGAGGCAGTCCGGCAGATGGAAAATGTGCTTCGCGAGCTTGGATATGAGATGAGAGATACGGTGCGAAGATCGTATCTCTCGATGCTTGAAGGAAAGTTATATTTCGATCCCTGATTTTTTGAACAGTACGAATGCCAGCCCCGCGGTCAGCACATCCGATACGGCCTGCGCGCAGATCACGCCGTGAAATCCGAACGCGGTGCGCAGCACGGCCATGCAGACTGCGTAGACGATCCCCTGCCGGCTCAGCGTCAGGATCAGAGTCGGAAGCGCTTTTCCCGTCGCTTGAAACAGCGTGATGAAGACAAGGAACAGTCCGGCGAACGGCGCGCTTGCCAGCGTGCAGCGCAGCATCAGGCTTCCGATTCTGACGATAGTTTCATCCTTAAGGAAAAAGCGGATCAGCTGCGGTGCCGCGAGCGCCATGACCCCTGCCCCGATCACGGCGATGACCATCTGCACCAGAATATCGAAGCGGATCGATTTTTTCAGTCGTTCTCTGTTCTGCGCCCCGTAGCAGAAACCGATCAGCGGCATTGCGCCGAACGCGAAGCTGACCAGGATCATCATGAGCACCATGTAGACCTTGCTGGTAATCCCCATGGCGGCGACGCTGTCCGTGCCGTAGACGACAAGATTGCGGTTCAGGAGAACTCCGGCGAAGCTCTGCATCACATTGTTGAGGGAAGCCGGGATGCCGATCGCAAAGACAGCGAGCAGATTTTCTCTGCTGACACTGACATGGCGGGGTGAGATGGATAATTTCTGCGCTTTGAACGCCGTCACCCAGACCATAATCGCCACGCTCAGCACATTTCCGAGTACGGTAGCAATCGCTGCTCCCGCCGCTCCCATGCCCAGCGTGAAGATAAAGATGGGGTCGAGGATCATATTCAGCACAGAGCCTGCGATTGTGGCGATCATGCATGGATTGGCCAGCCCCTCTGTGCGCAGCTGGTTCGTCGGCACAAGAGACACGACCATCACCGGTGCGCCGATCGCTATGTATTTATAGTACTGCGCCGCATGGTAAACGACATCGCCCTGCGCGCCGAGCAGAGCGAGAACCGGTTTCTGAAACAGCAGCATCAGGGCGCCGGTCAGGATGCCGATGACAACGGAACCCCAGAAGCCGAAGCTGCTGACATTTCTTCCTTCCTTATCCTTTCGTTCCCCGAACAGCCTTGAGATCACGGAGCTGCTTCCCAGTCCAAACAGGTCCCCGAGCGCGACCATCAGAATAAAGACCGGCGCGCAGAGAGACACGCCTGCCACGAGAGACGCGTCCTGTGTCTTTGCAATAAAATACGTGTCCACCATGTTATAGATAAGTCCGACAATTCGCGCCAGAACCAGCGGAACTGTCAGAGTAAAAAAAGCTTTCGGCACGGAGGCCTTCTCAAAAAGTTCGTTTTCTTTCATATTTGCAGCAGGATCCTTTCTATTATATTACGCTTGTGATGTTGTATTGCTTATACCGTCTTGCCCGTCCGATGTCCATTCGCCGGTGTGCATAACATGCCCGTCAATGACAGACGTCCGGGGCTTTCACAGTATAGTACAAATATGTGTTTTTGGAAAGGAGTTTTTTCATTTCTGACAAAGATGCATTGTTCAGAATATTTATAATAATACTGGACTTTTCCGATTTATTGTGCTATATTGAAAAAGTGCGCGACGATGCGTAATCACACGCCTCGTATGCGCATTTTATTTTTAAGTAAGGAGGACAGAACTTTATGAGAAAAGAGAAATTAGCTGTTGCACTTTTGACAGTTTCCGCTCTTGCCCTGGGTCTTGTCGGTTTCGGCACGGCTGCTTCTGCAGAGGCGCTTCCGACCGATCTGAACATCATGCTGGAAACTCCTGTCGAGTCTCTTGACCCGCAGATTGCCACAGACGGTACTTCCTTTGAAGTCATTGCGGATTTTACCGACGGTCTGATGCAGATGGACGCTGACGGACAGGCAGTTGAGGCCCTGGCTGAGACTTATGATATTTCCGAGGATGGACTTACCTATACGTTCCATCTGCGCGACGCGTCATGGAGCAACGGCGACCCGGTTACCGCTGCGGACTTTGTGTTCGCATGGCAGAGAGCGGTTGACCCGGATGTTGCTTCCGAGTATTCCTACATGCTGAGCGATATCGGCCAGGTGGTGAATGCCGCTGAGATCATCGCGGGCGAGAAGGACAAGAGCGAGCTTGGTGTCACGGCTGTAGACGACAAGACGCTTGAGGTCAAACTGAACGTACCGGTCAGCTACTTCCTGTCCCTGATGTATTTCCCTACCTTCTATCCGGTCAATCAGGCATTCTATGAATCAGTCGGCGATACGTTCGGAACAAGCCCGGACACGATTCTTTCCAACGGTGCGTTCATCATGGATTCCTATGAGCCGGCGACGACCGCGTTCCATCTGACAAAGAACGACAGTTACTGGGATGCTGACAGAGTGCAGCTTTCCGGACTGAATTATCAGGTAATCCAGGATTCACAGCAGGCGCTGATGAGCTATCAGGCAGGCACGCTGGATACGACTCTCGTCAACGGCGAGCAGGTGGATCAGGTCAAGGAAGATCCGGAGTTCCAGACAATCGGCGCAGGTTATCTCTGGTATGTGAGCCCGAACATGGCGGGCGTGCCGGAGCTTGCAAATGTAAATATCCGTCTTGCGATGAGCCAGGCGATCAACCGTGTATCCATCACGGAGGATGTTCTCAAGGACGGTTCCATTCCGACCTACACGGCGGTTCCGCTTCAGTTCTCGGCAGGACCGGACGGAAGTGATTTCTCCGCGGATCAGGAAAAGTATACAGATGTGTGCGCGGACAATGCGGAGAACGCAGCGACGCTGTGGGCAGCAGGACTTGAGGAGCTTGGAATCTCCGAGCTGTCTCTTGATATGGTTGTTGACGCGGACGATGCACCGCAGAAGGTTGCGCAGGTTCTGAAGGAGCAGTGGGAGACCACGCTGCCGGGCCTGACCGTCAACATCGTTGTTGAGCCGAAGAAGCAGAGAGTGGAAGATATGCAGAACGGCGACTTCCAGCTTGGCCTTACACGCTGGGGACCGGACTATGCAGACCCGATGACCTATCTTGGCATGTGGATTACGGACAACAACAACAATTACGGTCTGTGGAGCAATGCTGACTACGACGCGATCATCGCGGAGTGCACGACCGGCGATCTCTGCACGGATCCGGAAGGACGCTGGGCAAGAATGTACGACGCGGAGAAGATCGTCATGGATGAAGCCGTGATCTACCCGCTGTACACGCAGGCAAATGCGGAGATGATGTCTTCCAAGGTCACTGGCGTTGAGTTCCATCCGGTAGCGCTGAACCGTGTTTACAAGAACGCAGTGAAGGCAGAGTAAACTTCTGTGTCCCATATTTGCAATTAGCAGGGCGCTGTGAAACATACAGCTGGACACAAGCGAACAGTACAGATTTCAGGGGCCGCAGCCGGTTACAGCTGCGGCTCCTTTGATAAGGAGGATGATTTGTGAAAAAATATGTTGCGAAAAGAATTCTGACAGCAGCGTTCACTTTGCTGGTGATCCTGCTTGTCCTGTTTATCCTGATGCAGCTGATGCCGGGCTCGCCGTTCAACGACGAGAAGCTGAACGATAGCCAGAGGGCGATGCTCTACGCGAAGTACGGCCTGGATCAGCCCATCTACATACAGTTTTTCCGTTATGTCGGAAACATGCTGCACGGCGATCTAGGCGTCAGCTACAAGATTTCCAGAAACACGCCGATCTCTCAGCTGATTCAGACGAGACTTCCGATTTCTTTGTTTATCGGAGGGTTTGCCGTGTCGATCGGCGCTGTCGCCGGCCTGATTCTCGGCCTGATCGCGGCGTTAAAACATGACACGATCTGGGATTCCATCGCGACGGTAATCTCGGTCATCGGTGTTTCCGTGCCGTCCTACGTGTTCGCGCTCGCGCTCAGCTATACGCTCGGGTTCCGGCTCCAGTGGTTCCCGATGCTCTATACGGTGCAGAAATCGATGGGGTCGAGCGTCCTGCCCAGCATCTCGCTCTCGATGTTCACGATGGCTTCTATCGCGCGCTTTACGAGAACGGAGATGATTGAAGTTCTGGGGAGCGACTACATGCTGCTCGCAGAGAGCAAAGGAATCTCAGGATTTTCCCTGATTTTCCGCCATGCGCTGCGCAACGCGCTGATTCCGATCATCACGGTGCTCGCGCCGCTGGTCGTCGACCTGATGACGGGTTCCCTGGTGGTCGAGAAGATTTTCGCGATCCCCGGCGTCGGCAGTCTTCTGGTCAACGCGATCCAGTCGAACGACTACAATGTGGTCATTTCACTCAGTTTTATCTATTCCGCACTCTACATCATCATCATGCTGGTGGTGGATATTCTCTACGGTATCATCGATCCGAGAATCCGCCTGGCAAAGAAAGGAGACTGACCGCATGGATAAGACAGCTGTTTCTGCAGAAACCTACGTTCCTGTCGACTCTGATTTTCGGCTGAAAAACAATGCCGATGAGATTGCGCTGGACGCAAATTTTGCGGCGCAGGGATTCTGGCGTGATGTCTTCATCCGCTATGTCAGAAAGACGAGCGCCGTGATCGGATTTTTCCTGATTGTGATCATCGGGATTATGGCGATCATCGGTCCCGGCATGAATGAATATACGTACTCCGGGCAGGAGCTCAGCCAGAAAAACCTTGCACCGCGAATTCCGGGAATTGAGAAGACCGGGATTTTCGACGGCAGCGAGACGATGAGCACGACGACTGGAAGCAAAAAGGTGAACCATTATGAGGAGAACGGGCTGGACGATGTGTATTACTGGTTCGGCAGTGATATGTTTGGACGCGATATCTGGACGCGCACCTGGGAGGGCGCCAGAGTTTCCCTGATCATCGCGATCGCCGCCGCGGTCATCGATATGCTGATCGGCATGAGCTACGGGCTGATCTCCGGATACTACGGAGGAAAGACCGATATCATCATGCAGCGCTGCCTTGAGGTGGCGAATGGTATTCCGAGACTCGTCGTTGTGACGCTTCTTCTGCTCGTGCTGCAGCCCGGCATGGTCACAATCGTGATTGCTCTGATGCTGACTGAGTGGATCGGCATGAGCCGCATTGCCCGCGCGGAGATGCTCAAACTCAAGGAACAGGAATTTGTTCTGGCGTCCCGCACACTCGGCGCAGGCAGTTTCTTCATTATATTTAAGGAGATCCTGCCGAATATCATCGGACCGATCATCACGCAGGTGATGTTCTCAATTCCGACCGCGATCTTTACCGAGGCGTTCCTGAGCTTTGTCGGCCTTGGCATTCCGGTGCCGCAGTGTTCGCTTGGCTCTCTGATTTCCGAGGGCTTCAACAGCTTTACAACGCACCCGTACCAGATCATCCCGCCGATCGTCGTGATGGCGCTGCTGATGCTCAGCTTCAACCTGGTAGCCGACGGGCTGCGCGAAGCACTTGATCCGAAAATGAAAGAAATGTGAGGTGGCCGCTATGTCTGAGACGAAAGAAAAAATTCTGGATATAACAGATCTTGATATCACATTCAGTACGACGGCCGGCAAGGTTCACGCGATCCGAGGCGTGGACATCGACCTGTTCAGGGGAGAGACGGTTGCGATCGTCGGAGAGTCCGGCTCCGGAAAATCTGTGACCATGAAGGCGGCGATGGGGATTCTCGCGTCGAACGCCACCGTAAACAAGGGAACGATCCGGTTTTCCTATCATCATGCGGACGGCACGCCGGAGACGGTCGACATTCTGCAGAAGGATAAAAAATGGATCCGCAGCCATATCAACGGCAAACGGATCGCGATGGTATTCCAGGATCCGATGACTTCCCTGAATCCGACCATGCCGATCGGCAAACAGATTATGGAGGGAATGATCTGGCACTTTAAGACGCCGAAGAAAGAAGCGTGGAGCCGGGCCGTGGAACTTCTGAAAGAAGTAGGAATTGAAGATGCTGAAAAACGTATGAAAAATTATCCGCATCAGCTCTCCGGCGGCATGCGCCAGCGTGTGGTCATTGCGATCGCCCTCGCGTGCAACCCGGATCTTTTGATCTGCGATGAGCCGACAACCGCGCTCGACGTGACGATCCAAGCGAAGATCATCGAGCTGATCCGCAAAGTACAAAAAGAGAGAGGAATCTCCGTGATCTATATCACGCATGACCTCGGCGTTGTGGCGAAGGTCGCAGACTACGTAAACGTCATGTATGCGGGAAAAATTGTGGAGAAAGGAAATATCAACGAGATCTTTTATGATCCGCGCCATCCGTACACCTGGGGACTTCTCTCCGCGATGCCGGATCTCGAGACGGACGATGAGCGGCTCTACACAATCCCCGGTTCCCCGCCAAACCTGCTGCACGAGAAAGCCGGCGACGCGTTTGCACCGCGCAACCGTTTTGCGCTGGAGATCGACGACAAGCTGGATCCGCCGATGTTCCAGATTACGGAGACACATTCCGCCGCGACGTGGCTGCTTGATCCGCGTGCGCCGAAGGTGGAGATGCCGCAGGAACTGAAAGCCCGCATTGAAAGAATGAAGAAGGAGGCGAAATTACATGGCAGCGAATTATAAGGAAGAGCCGATTCTGACTGTGGAGGGACTGAAGCAGTATTTCAGAGTCAGCAGCAGATTTACCGTGAAAGCCGTGGAGAACGTGTCCTTTAAAATCTATCCGGGCGAGACGTACGGCCTCGTCGGAGAGTCGGGTTCCGGGAAATCCACGATCGGAAGAAGTGTCATCCGTCTCTATGATCCGACCGCCGGCGTCATCAAATTCAACGGCATGGATATCAGCAAAAAGATCTCGCGGGAGAACAACAAAGCTCTGCGCATCCAGATGCAGATGATCTTCCAGGATCCGATGGCTTCCCTGAATCCGCGCAAGAAGGTCGAGGACATTCTCGGAGAAGGACTTGACATCCATCACATGTACAAAAACGCCGCGGAGCGCAAACAGAAGATCGACGCGATTCTCGCGAAGGTCGGCCTTGCGCCCGAGCATGCGTCCCGCTATCCGCATCAGTTTTCCGGCGGACAGAGACAGCGTGTCGGAATTGCCCGCGCTCTGATCATGAACCCGAAGCTGATCATCGCCGACGAGTGTATTTCCGCGCTCGACGTCTCCATCCAGGCGCAGGTGGTTAATCTGATGAAAGATATTCAGGAGGAGACTGGCACGGCGTACTTGTTCATCGCGCATGATCTCTCGATGGTCAAGTATATTTCCGACCGCATCGGCGTGCTTCATCTCGGACATCTCCTCGAGACCGGCACGACAGATGAAATCTTTGAGAATCCGGTTCACCCTTACACGAGAAGCCTGCTCTCCGCCATTCCGTCGCCGAATCCGGTCGTGGAGAAGAACCGCATCGCCGAGAGCTACGATTACCGTACTTCCGGAATCGACTACAGCGCGGGAACCGAACATCTGGTATCCGGAACGCATTATGTAAAGTGTACCGACGAAGAATTCCGGAGATTTACTGCATAAGTCTGAAAATTCTTGACAAATACAGGGTTTTTGACTATAATAGCATGACTGCCGTTCATAAGAAACAAACAACGCTCCGCGGCAGTCGGATGAGGGTATGGGGCGTCTGAGTATCAAAGAAGGGTGATAGTAAAATGGAAACAAAAAAGAGCTTATTGACGTATGCCGGGCTGAAAAAGCTTGAGGAGGAACTGCATGATCTGAAGGTTTACCGCAGAAAAGAGGTAGCCGGCAAGATTAAGGAAGCCAGAGAGCAGGGAGACCTTTCCGAGAATGCGGAATACGATGCGGCAAAAGACGAGCAGAGAGACATCGAAGCCCGTATTGAGGAGATTGAGAAGATTCTCAAGAACGCGGAGGTTGTCGTTGAGGACGAAGTGGATGTCGACAAGATCAATGTCGGATGTACGGTAAAGGTTTACGACGAGGAATTTGAGGAAGAGATCGAATTCCAGATTGTCGGATCTTCCGAAGCGAACAGCCTGAAAGGCAAGATTTCCAACGAGTCTCCGGTCGGACATGCCCTGATGAACCGCAAGGTCGGGGATGAGGTTGATGTGGAGACACAGGCAGGCGTTATTCGATATAAAGTACTTGAGATAGAGAGATCAATTTGATGATGCCAGGGTCGAAAGGTCATGCGTTCCATGTTCACATGGAAAAGCATGACACTGAGACCCCAAAAACACCGAAAAGGAGCCATTTTTCATGGAAAAAATGTGCGGATTTGAGGTGTTTCAGGATTTCGGGGCGCTGTGCGCCAGTGGCGCACGTTCAGCGCCGACCACAGCGGAGCGAAGACCACGAAGTGCGGAGAAATCCGTGGCATCATGGGGCAAAATTCCTTTTGCCCCCAGCATCATTTAACGGGATTTAGCAAGAGGAGGAGAGTGGAGAAAGTGGCAGAGCAGAAGAAGGAACAGGTAACTGATACGAAGCAGCTTTTGAAGGTGCGCCGCGAAAAGCTGGCGGAGCTTCAGGCAAACGGAAAAAATCCGTTCGAAGTCATGAAGTATGACGTGACGAATCACAGCATGGAAATCAAAAATAACTGGGAGAAGTTTGAGGGAAAGACCGTGCGCGTGGCCGGCCGTATCATGTCCAAACGTGTGATGGGCAAAGCCTCCTTCTGCCATGTCCAGGATCTGGAAGGGGTTATTCAGTCCTATGTCGCGCGCGACAGTCTTGGAGAGGAAGAGTACAAGGCATTCAAGAAACTTGATATCGGAGATATTGTGGGCATTGAAGGCTATGTATTCCAGACAAAGACAGGAGAGATCTCTGTTCACGCGGAGAAGATTGACCTCCTCTCGAAGAGCCTTCAGATTCTTCCCGAGAAATATCACGGGCTGACGAATACCGATACCAGATACCGCCAGCGCTACATCGATCTGATCATGAATCAGGAAGTGCGCGACACCTTTGTGAAGCGCTCCCGCATCATCAGCGCAATCCGCCGTTATCTTGATGGGCAGGGCTTCCTTGAGGTGGAGACGCCAATGCTCGTAGCGAACGCGGGCGGTGCGGCCGCAAGACCGTTTTCAACCCATTACAACGCGCTGAATGAGGATGTGAAGCTTCGTATCTCTCTGGAGCTCTATCTGAAGCGTCTGATCGTAGGCGGCATGGAGCGCGTGTACGAAATCGGCCGTGTGTTCCGCAACGAAGGCCTCGACACAAGACACAATCCGGAGTTCACACTGATGGAGCTTTACCAGGCATATACGGATTACCACGGCATGATGGATCTCACCGAGAATCTCTACCGCCACGTCGCGCAGGAAGTCCTCGGTACGACCGTCATCACATACAACGGCATCACGATGGATCTCGGCAAGCCGTTCGAGCGTATCACGATGGTGGAAGCCGTAAAGAAATATTCCGGCGTCGATTTCAATGAAATCCACACGCTGGAGGAGGCGCAGGCCGCCGCGAAAGAACATCACATCGAGTATCAGCCGCGCCACAAGAAAGGCGACATCCTGAACCTCTTCTTCGAAGAATTTGTGGAGGAGCACCTTGTTCAGCCGACCTTTGTCATGGATCATCCGGTGGAAATCTCCCCGCTGACCAAGAAGAAGCCAGACAACCCGGACTATGTGGAGCGCTTCGAGTTCTTCATGAACGGCTGGGAGATGGCGAACGCCTATTCCGAGCTGAACGATCCGATCGATCAGCGTGAGCGCTTTAAGGCGCAGGAAGAGCTGCTCGCTCAGGGCGATGAGGAAGCCAACACGACCGACGAAGATTTCATGTATGCCCTTGAACTCGGTATGCCGCCGACAGGTGGAATCGGATTCGGAATTGACCGAATGGTTATGCTGCTGACTGATTCACCAGCAATAAGAGATGTCTTACTCTTTCCAACGATGAAGAGTCTGGATAAGTAAAATCAAGGAAACCGGCAGCCCCGCTTTTTATAGCGGGGCTGTTGATTTTGCCAGAGCCGCCCGTTCGGTAAACCATTTCTGTACTGTCTCCAGGCTGACCTTGACCGCCCGGGCAATCTTGTCGGCCGACATACCCATGTCCTGGAGTTCATAAGCCGTTTCTCTGGCCTGCTCCTGTCTGCCCTCCTGTATTCCTTTCTGTCTGCCTTCCTCAATCTCGTCCCACATTAACATTTTCAGCGCTTCATGCATGGCAGGAAACCTCCTTTTCATTTCTTCATACCGCTCATGGTTTGCCTGTACGCTCACCTGCAGGATGGCGTCCACATTCGCGAGCTCTCCCTGGCCGGTGAGATGCTGCGCGTTTTCGATAAATCCCCGGATATCATCTTCTCCGGCGTTCCTGGACAGCACTTTCAGACTCAGGTGCTTCCGGCTTTCCAGTTCTTTTGTCACAACCACCTGCGCGGGGATGAACAGCCTTTCTATATAATATACACCCGGATATTTCTTTTTAACCGGAAATCCGTATTTTTCCAGGTTGGAGAACATCTCCCTTGGGTGTTCCTTCCGGAAGAGAGATACTGTCAGCTGGTCTACGGGGATTTGGTCTGTTCTTTCCCCGAGTCCTTTATAAATGCAGGCATAGCCGACCGTCTTGAAAAAATCATCGACCGACAGAGCGTCCCCCGGTGATTTGTATTCTATGATGTTATACCGTCTGAAAATATGTCCGATCTCGTTTTTCACACGTGCGTTGTCCCGCTTTCGGATGACCAGCAGGTCGATCTGCAGGGGCTTTTTGCTTAAGTTGAACTCCCGCTGGAAATCCAGATCCGTCCGGTTTGCGTACAGTTCCAGTTCCGCGTCGGCACAGAAAGCGGGATGCCACTGGATGTCTGCATCAGACAGCGTTATGTTTTTATCAGTCACGGTCAGCCTCCTTTGTTCTTACTCTGCATTTTTCCATACTGCAAGGCTTTATTGTTATAATTTTATTATACAGAGCAATAATGGGGTTTTCAATCAAAATTTAAAAAAACATTTCCATTTATGACAGAGATGTAGCTGAAATTGATCTGTTGCGGCGGAGATCATGGTCAGCATTCGTGAAGAAAAAATTGTCATGCAGACAATACAAAAGGAAGTGATAATTTGACAAGAATATTGCAAGAGAGGAGATAACGGTCTGTGGATGAAAGAAGAAAAGATATTAGAAAATGTAAGTATAATGCTGTAATTTGATGCGCAGAAAGGAGGACTTGAGGTGGTTGTATTTGAGTATGGGAATCCGTCAGCATCTGTTGTTTTAATACAAATGGTTGATGACCACAACCTTGTATCGCTTAAAAAGGAGTTTATTTACATAAGTCAGCACTTTACAACTTTTTTCGCTTTGTGCAATAAAAAAACATACAACTAGGCCCAAAGGCGTTCCTTATTCCATGGGATGCCGCAAAGTCATTACAAGTCTGTGGAAAAACCGTACCGTTTCTGCTTTTGTGACAGCTCCTGACCCGGAAGATCCCCGCTGCTTCCGCCTGTTCCTGTGCACGGCGGATCCGGAAGGGACCGCCGCTGAACCGGAGAAACAGACAGAGGAGAAGATCTGCAGGTACCATGCCTAGGGCATGCTGCCCCTGGGCCTGTTTTCGCTGCGCTGGAACATAGAGACCAGCTATTATGAGACAAAGACATTCTGGTCTTTCCGCGACTACATGATCCGTTCCGTAAAAGGGATCGAGAGGCTCTCCAACCTGATCTGCATCAGTTATGCAGCCGTGAAGCTGCTTCCATACTACAGCAGGGAATTTCAGGATTATCAGGGACAAAGTCCGCAGGAGATCCGTTACCAGGTGGGAGAGAATATCCGCATGAACATAATAGTCCACAGTTTGGGGCAGGCCATCGAAACGATAAAAAAAGATTTACCATCTATAAATGAGCAAATAACAAATATTGCATAAAAAAGGGACATCTCCCGGTTTATGATGTATAATTGTAATCACG
>CANQAR010000050.1 GCA_947588845.1 uncultured Lachnospiraceae bacterium | reverse complement strand
TTTGCGAATGCGGGGCAGAAGCGCGGGAGTGCCAAAGGCACGGAGCGATTCGTGGGCTTTCATTCATGGTGATGCCCGCAACGCGGGCATCTTAGTATGGTCTGTCCTCTGCCGTTCGGATGGTCTGTCATATCCTGTGCTGTTGCACTGTCACATTCCGGATCATTGTCCGGAAAAGCGTGAGGTTCCTGAACATTCTCCGAAAGAACGGACAGTTCTTGAACATCCTTTGAAAAGGCAGACGGTTCCGTAATGCTTTCTGAGAACCCCGGTTTTTGTGCAGTCTGGTCCGTGGGAACGGATCCTGAATATCCTGTCTGTTTTTCAGTTGCTGTGTTCTGATTCAATAATCATTCCTCCTTATTTTAGCAGTAATGGTGGGCAGTTACAAGTGTGTTGTGAAAAAATGTTGGATAATCCGCATGAAATGTAATGTAAGATATTAAAAATGAAAAGATGATACAGATAATTAATGACAAATAGTTTTCTATACAGATTATTACATGCATTATATCATATATATAAACTTCTGTCCAGACGAAAAAAATTAAAAAAGGATAAACTGTCTCAGAAGCAGACGCCTCCTGCAGCTTCTGCTCTCCGGATCTTCTATGGGGCCGGTTCAGCGGCAGCATTGTCAGGCTGGGCCGCAGCTTGCGACACCGGAAAGCTATGAGCTGGCCGGAGAATCTGCAGCACCTGTACCTGAAATGGCAGGAGTGAACTGTAACAATCATTCATGCGTTTGTCCTGACAGTTCAGACCAAAAGATTGACAAAAAATAAAGGCGTTGATACAATGAAAAATAATCTTACAGTGCAGAAATACTGTGGCTGGAAGGGTCCCCGGAAGGGGCATGGGGCTTATGCGGATGACATATCGGCAGATATAAGAATAAAAATGCGCATGACAAAAAGGAGACATACCAGATGAAAGGAATACATAAATTAAAAACACGTCCCTGGTGCAGTCCGGAAAATACAGTGGAGGGGAAGAATTACCGTTTTACTGTGCTGACGGATTCTCTGCTTCGGCTTGAATACAGCAGGACAGGAGAGTTTGAGGACAGAGCGACGCAGACCGTATGGAACAGGGATTTTCCGAAGGTTTCGTACACGGTAAAGGAGACGGAAGAGCAGCTTGAGCTTTTCACGGAGCATCTGCATCTGATCTACAACAAAAAGGAGTTTTCTTCTTTTGGGCTGAGTATCCGGGTGCTTGGAAATGTAAGCAATTATAACAGTGTCTGGCATTTTGGGGAGGAGATCAGCGATCTCGGAGGCACTGCCAGGACACTTGACAATGTAAACGGGGCATGTCCGCTTGAACATGGCCTGATGTCGCGGTCCGGTTTTTCCGTGCTGGATGATGCGCAGACGCTTGTGCTGACAGACGACGGATGGGTCGAGCCGAGAAAAAAAGGAAACCAGGACTTGTATTTCTTCGGATACGGGCATGAGTACCGCCGGTGTCTGAAGGATTTCTATTATCTTTGCGGGAAAACGCCGATGCTTCCGCGCTATGCGCTCGGCAACTGGTGGAGCCGCTATTATGAGTACACAGAGGACAGTTACCGCGCGCTGATGGAGCGGTTTGATGAGGAAAATCTGCCGTTTACGGTGGCTGTTGTGGATATGGACTGGCATCTGGTGGATATCGATCCGAAATACGGCAGCGGCTGGACCGGATACACATGGAACAGGGAGCTCTTTCCGGATCCGAAGCGGTTTATGGACTGGCTGCACAGCCGCGGCATGAAGATCACGCTGAACGTGCATCCGGCCGACGGGGTGCGGGCGCATGAGGAAATGTATCCGCAGATGGCAGAGGCGATGGGAATTGATCCGGCGACAGAGGAGCCCGTGAATTTCGATTTCGCGGATCCGGCGTTTGTGGAAGCCTATTTTTCCATCCTGCATCATCCGAATGAAGAACAGGGCGTTGACTTCTGGTGGCTTGACTGGCAGCAGGGGCAGAATACGAAAGTGGAAGGGTTGGATCCGCTCTGGATGCTCAATCATTTTCATTACCTTGACAGCGGACGGGATGGGAAGCGCCCGATGACATTTTCGCGGTATGCCGGCCCAGGTTCGCACAGATATCCGGCCGGATTCTCCGGCGATACGCACATGACCTGGGATTCGCTGGATTTCCAGCCGTACTTTACGGCCACAGCCTCCAACATCGGATTCGGCTGGTGGAGCCACGACATCGGCGGGCATATGCTGGGAATAAAAGATGATGAGATGATCGGCCGCTGGGTGCAGTTCGGCGTGTTTTCGCCTCTGATGCGTCTTCACTCGACAAAGGACGAGTTCAACGGCAAGGAGCCGTGGCGTTTCAAAGAGGAAGTGCGCCGCATGATGGGGAATTTCCTGCGGCTGCGTCATCAGATGATGCCGTACCTGTACACAATGAATTACCGTGCGTACCGGGATGATCTGCCGCTTGTGGAGCCGATGTACTATGAATATCCCGAAGAGCCCGCGGCGTATGAGATGAAAAATCAGTATTTCTTTGGAACGGAGCTGATCGCTGCGCCGGTCACAACTCCGAGGATCAAAGGGCTGAATGTCGCGAAGGTAAACGCGTGGCTTCCGGAAGGGATCTGGTTTGATTTGTTTACGGGGATGACTTACCGCGGCGGGCGCAGGCTCGAACTCTATCGCGGAATCGACACGATTCCGGTGTTCGCGAAAGCGGGAGCTATCCTGCCGTTTACGCCGGAGATTTCCGGGACTGCGGCAGGTTCGAATCCGAAAGAGCTGACGCTGAAGGTGTACGGCGGCGCGGATGGCTCGTTTACGATGTACGAGGATGGGAATGATACGAGGGATTATGAAAAGGAAGATGCCGGAAAGTATGTGGCGACGGAATTTGCGCTGTACTGGAGCGAGGAAGACGCACAGAGTATTGTAATCGGACCGGCGGTCGGCGACGTTTCCCTGATCCCGGAAAGCCGTACGTATATGGTAGAACTGTATGGATGCGAAATCGCGCCGGAAGAGAATCCGGCCGCGGCCAGCCCGTTCCAGGATGGTGAAGAGTACGGATGCGAAATCGCGCCGGAAGAGAATCCGTCCGCGGCCAGCCCGTTCCAGGATGGTGAAGAGTACGGATACGAAATCGCGCCGGAAGAAAATCCGGCTGCGGGCAACCCGTTCCCGAACAGGGAAGAAAAAGCAGCAGGAGCGGCATATCTGTCTGCGGGCAGAGCAGAAGAGGCGGCAGCAGCCTCCTGCCTTGCTGACGAGGCAGAAAAGGCGGCGGATATCGTGCAGGTGTTTACAGACGGAGAAAAAAGGGAAGACTTTACCATAAGTTATGACGCTGCAATGCGCTGCATGAAGATTTCTCTTCCCGAGACAAAAGCGAAGGAGAAGATTCAGATTGTCTTTAAAAAGAAGCTCCGGCTGGCGCCGAACAGAGTTCGGGAAAATCTGTTTGCGTTTCTGAATCAGGCGGAGATAGAATTTGGAATAAAGTCCAGAATTTACAATCTGGTCAGGGAAAACAGAAGGCTGGAGGCAGTGATCAGTGAGCTTCGGGTCATGGGCATTGATTCGGAACTGATGGGGTGCGTCCTGGAAATTCTGACAGCTTTCTGAGGACTGTGTAATACGGAACAGTTTTCTGCCTGCCCCGATTGTACGTTACCGGGCACGGAGTGAACAGCAGCATTCGGTATAGAAGCTGTCTGCTGACAATAAATCCGTCCCTCGTACGCAAGACTCGCGGGCGAGTCCTGAAAATTATGCCCCTCTGGGGCTGGAAAAGGAATCTGACAGCGGTAAATGGAAGGAGAGACATTATGATCAAGAGATATTTGTCAATTTTAGCTGTTTGTATGATGTTGACTTCCCTGATTCCCCCAAATATGGTATTTGCGGATGAACCGATACAGGAAATGTCTGAAGAAACTGCGGCGGTGGAAATCGCGCCTGTAAAGCAGAAAATTATGCTGGAGGGAAATGCGTCTGAGGAAACCGCTGCCGGCGGAATTGAGCAGTCGGCGAATGATGAGGACATCGCCGCCGATGGCGGAAAAAAGTCTGAGGCCTCTGCCGGAGACGGGGCTAAGCTCCCGACAGATGACGCGGACATCGCCGCCGATGCTGGAAAAGAGTCTGAAGAAACTGCCGGAGAGGAGACTGAACCGTCGGCGGATGACGCGGACATCGCCTCCGATGGCGAAAAAGTATCTGAGGAAGCCATCGATGACGGGACTGAGTTTCCGGCGGATGGTGAGGACATCGTCGGCATTGACGGAAAAGAGTCTGAGGAAGCCATCGATGACGGGACTGAGCCGCCGGCGGATGACGTGTACCTTGTTTCTGATGATGCGGAGATTTCCGGAGAAGAGGAATCGGATGCCGCGGAGGATCCCGGCCTGACGGAGGAAAGCACGGAAAATTCACCGGAATTTCCGGGTGAGATCGGACTAATTGATAAAGTCCAGGTAATGGAAGAGGATCCGGGGATCACTCCGGTCAGCGGGGATGAGCAGGAAGTTACGCAGGGGCAGGCGGTTTCGGTTGAACTTGAAAAGGGTGAAGATATTTCCCAGGATCAGGAATTTTCATTTATGCCGAAGAAAGACGGGTATTATCGGCTGGTAATATCCGGTTTTAAAGCGGATGCCGGTCTGCACGGAGCGGTCCAGGTGTATGATGAAAATCATTATGAGAAATTTTCCGCCAGCTTTGAATCGAATCAGAAATATCGGCTGTGGATTCCCGCGAAATCCAGGTATCTGTTCCATCTGTCTGTCGGGGCTTCTGAAAGCGGAGGGGAAGGTACTGTAAAATTTAAGATCAAAGTAAAAAAGGCGCCGGATATCAAGAGCATTACGGTGAAAAATGTTCCGGAGGGTCCGTGGAATATCACGGAAGTATCCGCAAAATTAAAACAGGCGGACTTTGAAGTTCTTTATTCGGATGACACATCTCTGCGGATAGAGAACTGGGAGGCAGGCGGATGGTACCACAATGATTTTTCAGGAATCTATCTGACAGGAAAAACTTCCGCGGGAGATGCTTTTCTGCTGCAGCTGGTGGGGGACTATATTCCGCAGTCCATCGAGGACAATCCTGTTCCGCTGACCGAGATAACGCCTGCCGGGTCCTATCAGATGGTACTGTATGAGACATCCCGCGGCAGCAGGAAAGTGGAACTGACCGGAGCTCCCGGGATCACTGTCACGGTAAAATCTGTTCAGGCGGAAAAGATTGAGCTTGGCGGCACGTATAAGCCGCAGTTTGAAGAGAATGACAAGCCTGTCTATTATAAATACACGCCTATTGTCACGGGAAATTACAGTCTGGATCTGACAGGCGGCAAGATGGCAGTGACTTTGTATGATGAGGATTTTCACCAGCTTGCCCGCCAGGACGGATCTACAATTTCCAGGATGGTATATGAACTGGAAGCGGGAAAGAGTTACTATTATCGGCTGACCGGACCGGCGGAACCGGAGGAGGAACTGTCCGCTCATTTTTACAAGGTCAATGACGTCACGGGGATGAAGCTGATAAGTCTTCCGGATAAACGAGAGTATGTCATCGGAAAAGAAGAAGAGCTTGTCACGAAAGGCATGCAGGTAAAGCTGACGTATGCGGACGGCAGCGAGCAGACATTGAGCGAGGACAATAAGTACGAAGACGGAAAAGGAAATTCTGCCGAGGCGGCATTATACAAGTCTGACGCTGAAGGAAATCCGGATTACGACAGCGGAGAGATAAAGCTTCAGGATGTGGAACAGGAAGGAATCTACTGGCTGAGTCAGGATATCTATACGATTTACGGTGATTTTAATTACAGCAGCAGGAAACTTCTGGGCCATAACCCGGTTCAGATCGCTTTTGTCAGGGAAGCCTCGGATTCTGTATTGAAGCTCACGGCAGACAGCCTGAAGCTGTCGGTGGGGCAGTCCACGAAAAAGCTCAAAGTATCGGAGATGGCAAAAGGAGACTCTCTTGTTTCCGTGGAGTCAGATAATACGAAAATTCTGAAGGTTTCCAAAGTGAAGGCGGACGGCACATTTAAGCTGACGGCGAAAAAGAAGACGGGGACCGTAAATCTGACGGTTACTCTGGCGAGCGGAGCGAAGAAAACCATCAAAGTAAAGGTACAGAAAGAGAAAGTTACGACGACGAAAATCAAGGGAGTGAAGAAGAAGCTGACATTAAAAGTGGGAGGGAAGAAGACTCTGAAACCGGAGATCAAACCGATCACGACGCAGGACGAAGAGCAATTCACATCCTCGGATGAGGAAATCGCGTCGGTCAGCGAAAAGGGCGTCATCACAGCCAAAAAAGCAGGCACGGCGGAGATTACGGTTCAGTCAGGAAGCAAGACAGCGGTCTGTGTGGTGACGGTTGAGGAATAAAACCGGCGGACGCAGTCCCCATTTTTATGCACAGGCCCGCACATGGAAATCAGCTGCTGGCGCAGCATGCGGGCCGCGCGGCGAGCAGGAGGAGAAAACCGCCTCCTGCTTTGATATTATTTCGTTTCTTATATTTTCATGATGCCAGGGTCAAAAGTCCAAATCCATGGCATGTTTACATGCCAGTGGATGAAGGACTTTATGACCCGCCCCGAGATGAGGAAAAAGTGGGGCAGGGGCCCCATGATTTCCGAATCTTGGGCAGGATTGTGGGAGTGCGAAGCACGAAACAATCCGTTTGGCATCTTTTGACCCCAACATCTTTTCATTTTTCTAACAAATCCAGCAGCTGTCCAATATTGATCGGTTTGGTCAGGAAGTCGTCCATCCCGCACTGTTTTGCCCTTGCCCGGTCCGCGGGGGAAGAGTTGGCAGTGCAGGCGTAGATCCGGACAGTTTTTGCGTCCGGTCTTGCCATCCGGCGGATCATCTCGGTCGTCTCAAAGCCGTTCATGACGGGCATCATCAGATCCATCAGGATATGGCTGAACTCGCCGGGAGCGGAGACGGAGAAGGTATTTGCGGCGATCAGACCGTTCTCCGCGAGAACGACCGAATAGCCTTCTTCTTCCAGCAGATCGATCAGGATCTCCGCGTTCAGCTCATTGTCCTCCGCGATGAGGATTTTGCCTGCCGGTTCCTCAGGGGCGGATATACTGTCGGCTGATTCTTTCGGAGTTTTTCCCTCCGGTCCATTCGTTGAGTCATGGTTTCTGCCGTCAGAACAGCTGTCATCCGCGGGATGCGCATCTTTTTCCAGGTGTTTGCCGCCAGCGGGATTTACGCCGTCCTGAGAAGGTTTATTTTTATTGTCCGCGGAGTGTACGCTGGTTCCGGCGCTGCGGTCAAAAGGTCTTCGTACGTCGGGAAGCGGAACGATAAACTCCCCCCGCGGATCAGTGATTTCCGGCTTGCGCCTGGGGGCCTCGTCGGTGGAGATTTCAGCCGGGAACTGGAAGACAAAACGGCTTCCTTCGCCCGGATGGCTCTCGACGGTAAGATCTCCTTTCATCAGTTTCGCGAGCTGATAACTGATGGACATGCCAAGTCCTGTCCCCTGATTTCCCTTGGATACGGTGTTCAGCTCACGGGTGAAGGAATCAAAGATTTTTTCCTGAAATTCCGTACTCATCCCGCAGCCGGTGTCGGAGACTTCGATCCGGGTGGATACCCGGTCCTTTCCAAGCGGAGTCTGGCTCGCCTTCAGCGTCACGTGTCCGCTGCTGTTCGTGAATTTGCAGGCATTGTCAAGAAGATTCAGAATAACCTGCTGTATGCGTACTTCATCACCGAGAAGTACGGGATGGGGGATATCTGTCTGGATTGAGAAGATGATCCCCTTGTATTCCATATGTTTGCGCTCAATGACGTCGATCGTCTCGATCAGTGTGGGCAGGGAGAACGGCTTGTGGCTGACCTCCGTCTTATTCTCCTGAAGCTTCGATATGTCGAGGATGTTGTTGACCAGCGAGAGCAGATAATGAGCGGTGGAGGAGGACTGCCTCAGGTAAGAGGTGAGCTTCTCGTGCCGGTCGATGTTCTGGGCCATCAGATAATTCAGTCCGATGAGACCGTTGAGCGGCGTGCGGATTTCGTGGCTCATCATGGAGAGAAACTGGTCCTTCGCCTTTGCCTCCGCCCGGGCGTTCAGGGTCTTCATATAGAGATAGATGCTCACAAAGATCAGGCCGCAGATGAGGATCAGGATGAAAACCAGACCCGTGATGCTGTAGCGGTACCGGTAGGCGAAGTCGGACAGGTTGTAGTTGTACTGGTGATTCAGCGTTTCCATGATGATGTAATTGGCAATTTCATCCTGCGTGATTGCCCCGACGGTCTTGTTGATGATGTTGATGATGGTTTCCTTTTCGGCCCATTCTTTTTCATCCGTGTGTTCCAGCGATACGACCGCGGAGAAACAGAGTTTATCGTCAAGTCCGATGAGAGGAATTACCTGCAGATCCTCATAGAACGGCTTGTTCAGCCAGAATTCCGCAACATACTGATTCAGGATCAGAAGATCAGCTTCCTGCTTTTTAACCGCGTCGAAACAGTGCTCGATTGAATCATAGTCGACAATCTCAAAGTTTGGATACTGTTTCGCAAGCACCAGTTTGAGTGTCTGCGACCCGGTTGCAACTGCGATCTTCAGGTGTTCTGACATGTTAAAGGAGAGATCCGGCTTGCCGATGATGACTTTTCTGGTCGACAGATAAGGTTCGCTCATCAGAATGCCCCGCGCGTGCGCGTTTGCCTCATTATATTCCACGCTGGTGACAAGATCGAAAGACTGCCCCCGGAGATAATCGTAAGTCACGGAACCGGCCGGAAGCGCGACATATTCGAAGCGGAGACCGGACAATTCGGCGATCCGGTCAAAAAGAATCCGGGAGACGCCGTCAAAGTCTCCGGTCGCCTGATTCTGAAAAGAGATCGGAATCCGGTCCGCGACATAGCCCACCTTCAGTGTGCCGGCATTCGCGATGCAGTCAAGTTCTTCCTGCGTGAAAAGAGTCTCTTTTGCCTGCACGGAGAGCCCTGGCAGCAGTCCCGCCAGAAAAACACACAAAACAACAGTGATAAAAAAATTCCTTTTCATATGATCACCTGCCCGGAGGATTTTCACGTTTGATGTTACTGTTCACTCCGTGACCAGCAACACTGTCTGATCAGCCCTGCGGCTGGCCGTCCGCGGGGCTGTTGATTTACTATGAAAAATATGATATCACTGTATTTGACGCTTGTCAAAATGAAGTTTACGGCTTTATTTGTCCTGTGCGGCAGATATATACGCAGACGGTGAGACAGCTAGCTTTCATTCATGATGGTGCCCGCAGTGCGGGCATGAGAGTTTACTGCGCACAGCGAAGGAGGCATGTTTTCATGGGAAATGATTACGTTCTGGTTCATCCGACTGACAGCAGATTTTCCGATCTGTATCTGTGTTTCTGCGGCTATGAGAAATGCGAACCCCTGCATGGCTACGGGACTGCGGTGCGTCCCAATTATATTATTCATTATATCCTGGAAGGAAGGGGAAAATTTCAGGTGGACGGCCGCACGTATGAGCTTGAGGCGGGGCAGGGATTTCTGATCGAGCCGGGAGTCCCGACCTTTTATCAGGCGGACGCGGCGGATCCCTGGACGTATATTTGGGTCGGGTTCGGGGGAAAATTCGCAGGGGAATATCTGCGGGATATCGGACTTACAAACAACCGGCCGATTTTTCGCTGCAGCCGTTCAAACGACTTGAAAGAGGCCGTTCTGACGATGCTGAAAAATAACAAATACACTATGTACAACCAGTTTCTGCTGGAGAGCCAGCTGTATCTGTTTTTTTCCATTCTGGCGTCGGATATCGACGTCGCGCTGCCGTTTCGGGAGAACAGAGAAAGCATCTATGTCAGCAAGGCGGTTGAATTTATTCAGAATAATTATCCGTACAAAATTCATGTATCGGACATCGCGGACTACGTCTGCATCAACAGAAGCTACCTCTATACGCTGTTTAAGAAGACGCTGAACGTCTCGCCGCAGGAATATCTGGCGGATTTCCGGCTGACGCGCGCGCAGGAACTGCTCGGTATCACCGACATGTCTGTGGAGAGCGTCGGGATGTCCTGCGGCTACCAGGATCCGCTCGTCTTTTCGAAGGCATTCAAGCAGAAAATGGGGCAGACACCGTCCGCGTTCCGAAAAAACAGCAAGAAGCGGAACGAGAAAACGCTGGAAAACAACAGGGAAAAACTGGAACAGCTGTAATTTTTTTCCCGGATATTTTTGCCTGTATATGGAACTTCCGAAGAAGATTTCCGGTTTTTTAACATTTTGACTGTTTTCTGTAACAATCGTTTCTGAAAAATCAGTATATACCTGATAAACTGTACTTCAGAATCATTTGATTCTGCAGTCTGGTTAACATATAATCTGCCGGGAATTCCCGGAGAAAGAAAGACAGGGGTATCTGATTTGAAGAAAGAAAAGAGGACCGTGGGCTTTACAGAGGATGTGAACTATGTCTGTTTTGAGGATCTGCAGCAGGCCCAGAATATCAGCATCGTGAATCCGATCAATCTGGATTACTGCGGCAGGGAAAAATGTGAGCCTGGATTTCAATTCGGTCCGTTTATCAGGGAATGTTACGTAATTCATATGGTTTTTGGAGGCTGCGGGGAACTGCAGCTGGGGGGAACGCATTACCGGCTGTCAAGAGGGCAGGCGTTTCTGATCCGTCCGCAGGAGGAAGTCATCTACCGGGCGGATCAGGCGGATCCCTGGGAGTATCAGTGGGTTGGTTTTCACGGCTGCCGCGCGGAGGAATTTGTACGGCAGATCGGTTTTGAAGAAGGGAATCCTGTAATAGAGTTTCACAATGAAGATGGTCTGGAGCGGATCGTCCAGCAGATGCTTGACGCCAGGCAGCTTACCTTTACGAACGAGATGATCCGCATGAGCGCGCTGTTCGCGTTCTTTGCCCTTCTGACGCAGGAAAATGTGGATGTTCCTCATGTCCGTCAGTCTCTGTACACGGATTCCGTCTATGTTCGGGATGCCGTCAATCTCATTATGAGTTCTTATAAGAAAAAAATCCGGGTCGCGGAGCTTGCGGATATGATCGGCATCAGCCGCGGCCATCTGACAAACGTATTCAAAAAAGAAATGAAAGTTTCTCCGCAGGAATTTCTGATGAATTACCGGATGGAGAAAGCGGCGCAGCTGCTGCGCGAGACAGAGATGCCGGTCAACGTCGTCGCCGCCGAGGTGGGGTACAGCGATTCCCTGTCCTTCTCCAAGCTGTTCAAGCAGCGGTACGGGATGAGTCCGTCCAGATACAGGGAAACGGAAGTGGAGCTGGAGAAGAAGGAGAAGAAAGGGGAATATACGAGCGAGAACCCTCTGTAAGAGATAGCTGCCGCAGGCGAAATCCGGGAAAAACAGCAGATTTTGTGTGCGGCAGAGAGCCGGGACGCAGACCGCAGCGCCGCAAAAATCCATGCAGCAGGAGGGGCTTCCCGGCTCATTGCCCGCGGAAACGGGGGAGGAGCGGGTCAGGACTGCTCCCCCGTCTCCTCCAAAGGTGTATCCGCGATTGATTCCGGCGCGGGAAGCCAGGGCCGGAAAACCTGGTAATAGATAAAAGAATTGACCCAGCCGAAAAAGCCGAATCCGAACAGCAGCCAGACGATGAACGTCGCGAGCAGCAGCTGAGGGTCGGTCAGCGTAAAATACAGCGGCAGAAAAGTCAGCGCCGCGATCAGGAGCGTCCAGAGGATATTTTTCGCGGCGAGAAAGAACGACTGCATGCAGAGATTGAGCAGGCTGTTCTCAAACGCGGCGATGACCGGGAAGAGATACAGGGCGGTAAAAAGCCCGATCACTCCGATTATAAGAAAGAGATAGTACATCGGGACGAAAGGCATGACTCCGCCGGGGCGGAACATGTTGATATCGGCGAGGGCGACAAAAGCGAACGCGATGACGAGCAGTCACGCGAGCGTCGCCTGTTTGAAATTGCGGCGGAAGCTCCGGAAAAAGTCCCGCGCAGGCGAACTGTCGGGATACTGGATCTTCCGCAGGAACGCGTAATGCATCGAAGTAAGAGAAATGCCGAACGTGACAACCGGCAGCGAACAGACCAGAAACAGCACATTTAAAATCAGGATATCTCCGATTTTTCCGAAGAAGCGGCTGAACAGCCCGTTTTCGTTGAATATGTTCATAAAACAGTCCCTCCATTTGTCTAAATTTGCCAAAAGATTAAATAATTTTAGTACATTCGTAATAAATTGTCAACTGTTTTTGAGCAATTATCACAAAAATGAACATAATTCCATATAGTTTCTACATTTCACCATGTACTAATTGCATAAAGACTTGTAAACTGATAGTGCTAAATTGGACGGTTTTCCAGAAACAGAGGAACCGTCATCGGAACTATTAAATACAGGCTGACAGCCTGAACGAAAAGGAGGAACAAGGATGAAAAAGAGATTCGCAGCAATGGCAATGGCATCCGCGATGGTATTGTCATTAACCCCGGTAACAGGGATGACCACGATGGCAGCTGATCCGCTGCAGGTCGTTATCTGGGACAGCAACCAGCAGGCAGGTATCCAGGAGATCTGCGACCTGTTCGAGGAAGAGACAGGCATCCCGGCAAAGGTCGAGGTCAAGAGCTGGGACAGCTACTGGCAGCTGCTTGAGGCAGGTGCGCAGGGCGGCGACCTTCCGGATGTATTCTGGATGCATTCCAACAACTCACAGATGTACATGAAGAACGACATGCTTCTCAAACTGGATGACTACATCGAGGCAAGCGATGTGATCGACATCGAGAACTACATGCCGGAAGTTACCGAGCTGTACACATGGGATGGCTCCTACTACGCAATCCCGAAGGATTACGACACGATCGCTCTGTGGTACAACAAGACCATGTTTGACGAGGCAGGCCTTGCCTACCCGGACAACACCTGGACATGGGATGATCTGTATGATGCGGCAGTTGCCCTGACAGACAAGGACAAAGGACAGTATGGCTTTGCTCTGAATCCAGGAAACAACCAGGATACTTACTACAACACCGTATATTCCATGGGCGGCTACATTGTATCCGAAGATCACAAATCATCAGGTTATGATGATCCGAATACCATCAAAGCTATGGAATACTATGGAAAACTTCTGACTGATGCATGCCCGAACCCGACGACAATGTCCGAGACAGGTACCGACGTTCTGATGAGCTCCGGTACGGTTGCGATGATCATGCAGGGTTCCTGGATGATCGCAGGTTTCCTGCAGAACGAGTATATGTGTGAGAACTGCGATGTAGCGATCCTTCCGTATGACGCAGAGACCGGCGTTCGTACTTCCATCTGTAACGGACTTGGCTGGGCGGCTTCTGCGATGACCGACAGACCGGATGACTGCTGGAAACTTCTTGAGTGGTTCGGTTCCAAGGAAATGCAGATCAAGCAGGCAGAGCTTGGCGTTACGATGTCCGCATACGAGGGAACTTCTGATACATGGGTAAACTGCACGGATGTCTTTAACCTTCAGCCGTACCTTGAGGTTGCAGGTGAGTCCCAGGATGAGGGCGTTACAAATGAGCTCGTTCTCAGACCGTACACCTATAACACGACTGTATGGGAGACTGCTGCAACAAACGCGTTCGTAGAGGCGTGGGCGGATCCGTCCAAGATGGCGGAAGTCAGCACAAACTATGCAGCTCAGATGAATCAGTACATCGCACAGGAGAATAACTGATTCTGTTCTGTCTGAATATAGAAACAGCATAACTGTATAGAAGTGTGATGGGCGGGCCCATTGCCCGCCCATCATATTTTGTAAGGGCTCATTTTTGAGATAAGGAGAGAAGTATGGCTAATAAGAGTGGAAAAGCTCCCATGACAAGCTGGGAGAAGAATCAGTTCAAATGGGGTTGGATCTTTATCCTGCCGACCATGATTGGTCTGATCGCGCTGAATATCTATCCGATCTTCGCGACAGTTTATCAGTCATTTTTCAAGACGGGCGACTTCGGCCGCGGCAATATCTTTGTCGGTCTGGAGAACTACGCCACCATGGTCAAGGACGCCGAAGTATGGCAGTCCCTGTGGAACACAATCAAGTACGCGATCATCGAGGTTCCGTTCTCAATTTGTATCGCGCTTGTGCTCGCGGTATTCCTGAATCGTAAAATGAAAGGCCGCAGCGTCTATCGTGCAATCTTTTTCCTGCCGATGATCGCGGCTCCGGCGGCTGTCGCCATGGTATGGCGCTGGCTGTACAACTCACAGTTCGGTCTTCTGAACAATCTTTTTGGTATCCATGTAGAGTGGATTTCCAATCCGAAGATCGCATGGATCAGCGTTGCCGTAATCGGTGTATGGTCCATCCTCGGCTACAATATCGTGCTTTTCATCGCAGGTCTGCAGGATATCCCGCATGACTATTATGAGGCGGCCGAAATTGACGGCGCTTCCGGCGTTGCCGCGTTCTTCAATATCACGCTGCCGCTGCTTTCCCCGACAATCTTCTTCGTGCTTATCACGAGAGTCATCGGCGCCATGCAGATGTTCGACCTCGTATACATGGTAATGGACAGAACAAACCCGGCTCTTCCGAAGACACAGTCGATCGTTTACCTGTTCTATCAGTACTCGTTCAACTTTGGTAACAAGGGCTACGGCTCAGCGATCGTCATGCTGCTTCTGGCTGTCATTCTGATTGTCACGGTAATCCAGAATGTTGGTCAGAAGAAGTGGGTGTTCTATAACTAGAAAGGAGGAACTGGATTATGCAGAGTATGGAAACCAAAAGAAAAGTCACACAGATTGCGATACATATCATTTTGATTATTTTCTCTTTCATTATGCTGGTTCCTTTCGCGTGGATGGCGCTGACTGCGTTTAAGTCGACTACGGAAGCTACGCAGGTTAATCCGTTTGTGATCTTTCCGTCACAGTGGCTGACAGATTCATTTAAAAAAGTATGGAACAACATGAGCTTCCTGCTTCTGTACAAGAACACGCTGCTTCTGATCTTCTGGCGTGTTGTATGCGCGGTTCTCACCGCGACGATGGCAGGGTACGGATTCTCAAGACTGGAGTTCAAGGGCAGAGATATGATGTTCAATCTGATCCTGTTCCAGATGATGATCCCGTCACAGATTTTCCTGATTCCGCAGTACGTCATGGTCAGCAATATGAAGATGACCAACACGATTTTTGCTCTGGTATTCCCGGGCATCGTTACCGCGTTTGGTACCTTCCTGCTGAAACAGGCTTACATGGGACTGCCGAAGGATCTTGAGGAGGCGGCGCGTATGGACGGCTGCAACATCTTCCAGACGTTCCTTCTCATCATGGCTCCGCTGGCGCGTTCCTCGATGGTTGCTCTCGCAATCTTCACGGCCGTGTTCGCGTACAAAGACCTGATGTGGCCGCTGGTTGTTAACACAAGTGCCACAAAGATGCCTCTGTCCGCAGCGCTCGCTACGATGCAGGGCCAGTACAGCTCGAACTATCCGGATCTGATGGCGGCTTCTCTGATCGCCTGCGTTCCGATGATCGTGCTCTACCTGATCTTCCAGAAGCAGTTCATCGAAGGTATCGCTACCTCCGGCGGAAAGCTGTAAGAAAATTATCGCTGTCATCTGCATCCTTTGGGATGCGGATGGCGGCTGGAAAAAAGGGAACAAAACAGTTCCCTTTTTTACGTTAAGGGAGAATTTGGTGATGTGATGAAAAAAAGAAAAGTGAGAGAAAACATGCGCAAAAATGCGCGCGAAGAATGGCAGAAGATCCGGCAGATGGACAAAAAATCGGCGGCTGTCTACATCTGGGATTACTACAAGCTGTGGATCATCGGGATCGTGACGTTTGTCTTCCTGGTGTTTTATTTTATCAGCGCGTTTCTCAACAGACCGAAGGCTACGCTGCTCCATGTGACGATGGTGAATTTCTACGACAATGTCTCGGAGAATTCAGATTTTTACAAAGATTTTATTGAATATTCGGGTTTTAATGAGGAAGAAGGGGAAGTGATTTTTGACGCGAACGTCTTCTTTAATCTGATAAGGCCCGCAGACAGTAAGTCGTCCTATTTCCAGAAGACCATCGCGTTCCTTGAGGCGAAGACCACGGACGCAGTCATCTGCGAGTACGACAATCTGATGGGGATCGGGGCCGGGGGCCGTTTCCTCGACTTGTCGGATGAGAAGGTAAAATCCATTTATGAGAAGTACCAGGACAGGATCGTGTATTTGGAATCGGAGGAGACTGGAGAGAAAGTGCCGATCGGCATCGACATCTCCGACAGTCCGGTGCTTGCCCGGATGAACGGCTACGCCGACAAATGTTATATCGCCGTCTCCGCGTACACGGAGCGTCTGGACGCGGTGGAAGTTTTCATTGATTATCTGTTGTAAAAGCCCAGTCTCCATACAGGAACGGATGGCAGGCTTGCTTGTCATATCGATCCTGTATGAGAGACGCTGACCTGTGAACTTCCATTCATGGCGGTGCCGGCAGCGCGGTCATGGGAGTCTGCTGTTAAACTACAATTTCCATAATCTCTTTCCCGTTTATTTGTCTCCTGCTGATTCCGGTTTTCTTTTGTTTTCCGAACCGGAAACTCAGCAGATAACCTTTTTGCGCGCGGTATGCCTCCAGATATCCCGCCAGCTGTTTTTCACCCTGACGATTGTATTCCGCGCCATGCCATATTTTACATTCTACAATATATTGCTGTCCTTTGTAATCAATAACAATATCCGTTCGCAGCCTGGTTCTGCTCTGATCTTCAACATAAAAATTGCCAGCTCCGTTGATGATTGGTTTCAGATACATTAAAAACAATTTTCTTCCATATTTTTCTATGAAATTTTCATCTTCTTCTGAATACAGTCCCTGATAGTACTCATAAAATTTCTCCATTACCAGATCCATATCGAGAAAACCCGCCTGGATAAACTGATTTCTGTCCGGCAGCGCTTCTCTCTGTCTGTGATTTTTCTTCAGTTCCTCTGACAGAAAGTAACTGTAAAGTTGGCTTTCAAAAATCCGGTTGGCTACTGTCACCATACCGTCTCTCTCCATGATAAAGCCAAACATTTTGCCTGTACTTACAGGTTTATCATACTCCTGATATGGATATTTCTGCCCCTCAAACAGAATATTATTCAGCATTTCCCGCAGATCCTGATGATCTGCGATGTGTTTGATCATATCGTCATAAAGAGTATTAGGGCCTTTAATCAGCAATTTGACCGCTTCCAGAATACCTTCCCGCGACCATGCAGTGGTGCAGTCCGGAAAACTGCTGCTGCCAGCAATTTCCTCATCCACTTTTTTGCAGATATAGGATACCAGAAATGGATATCCGTCGGTATATTCATAAATCATGTCCGCCGCTGCATCCATATCCGATCCGGTATGATGGTCTGCTTCGTAATCTGCAAGCATGCCGCGTATGCCGTCTCTGGAAAGACTCATGTCAACGTTAAATTCAGCCGCAATGTTCCAAGGGCTATTATAACTCTGTTCCTGCCCGGGATGCAGCTTCGCTTTCAGATTCCGGATGTCATGCACGCCCGCCAGCACAACGCTTTGAAATGTATCTCCGCGGCCTGCCGCACGGCGGAGATACAGCTCGCGCAGAATCCCCAGGAAGCTGAGAAATATCTGATTGTCGGCTGCCCTGTCTACCTCGTCGATCAAAAGAACAACTTTCCTGTCAGTCAGACGGCAGAAGTCGGAAATCTTATTGCCAAGACTATCCAGCGGCCATTTACGGGAGACAGGCTGATTCCACAGGTCAGTCATATCTTTTGAAATTCCTTTCACTTCCCGCAAAGCTCTGGATGCTTTATTGACAAATCCCTGAGCCATTGTATACATGGAAACAAAACAGTCGTCCGCTGCTTCAAAACTCATATCTATGACAATATACTGATCTTTCAGTTTCCGATAAAGGAGTTCCAGCAGCGTGGATTTTCCATATTGCCGGGCGCGGTTAATCGTAAAATACTCACCTTGCCTTATAAATTTCTCTTCAATCTGTTCTACAACAGCGCTCATGTCCACCATGTAATGTCTTGAAGGAACGCAAATACCTGTGATGTTGAATTTACGCGGCATATACAGGTCCCCTTTCCACACTATTTCTGTGCATTGATTGTATCATAGAAAGAAATCATTTACAATGAAATGCTACAGCTGAAAAACAGCCGAAATTACATTCCCTAACAAAATGAAGGGAAATCTCCACATTTGGTCTGATGACATCTTTACCGAGATGTGTTATGATATTTAAAACTAGCTTGCGAGTTTTGCGCGCGGGATTCGGTTTTGCGTCGGCAGACATTTTCGGCTCCGAATCCCTGCGCATCCATAGCTGATAATTTTGTCTGCCGGCCTGGCAGAAATGAATGGAAGATAATGAAGGATAAGGAAAGGAGAAATATTATGAAGCAGCAGATGCTGAAATACTTTGGGGAAGTATTCGGGGATACGGAAGGCGTGGAGGTTTTCTTCGCACCGGGAAGAGTAAACCTGATCGGGGAACATACAGACTATAACGGAGGACACGTTTTCCCCTGCGCCCTCACAATCGGTACATACGGGGCGGTCAGAAAGAGAACGGACCGGAAGCTGCGTTTTTATTCCGTGAATATCGACAAGCGCGGCGTCGTGGAGAGCAGCCTGGACGATCTGGTTCCGTCCGAGGAAGCAGGCTGGACGAATTATCCCAAGGGAGTGATCTGGGCGTTTGACGGTCTTGGCATGAAGCTGGACTGCGGCATGGATCTCGTGATTTACGGGAATATTCCGAGCGGTTCAGGGCTTTCTTCCTCAGCATCCCTCGAAGTGCTGGTGGGCGCAATTCTGCGGGATCTGTACGGATTTGACGTCAAGAATCAGATGCTTGCGAAATTCGGCCAGTACTCAGAGCAGCATTACAACGGAGTCAACTGCGGCATCATGGATCAGTTCGCGATCGCGATGGGAAGAAAAAATCAGGCGATCTTCCTCAATACGGATACACTTGAATATGAATATGCGCCGCTGGAGCTCGGCGATGCAAAGATCGTCATTGCCAACACAAATAAGAGGCGCGGTCTGACCGATTCCAAATATAACGAGCGCAGAGGCGAGTGTGAGGCGGCTGTGGCGAAGCTGATGACTGTGACAGATATTTCTCATCTGTGCGAGCTTGACGAGGAGCAGTTTGAGAAATATAAGAGCGTGATCGACGATCCGGTTCTTCTCCGCCGCGCGCGCCATGCCGTCAGCGAGAACCAGAGAACACTCCGTGCGGTGGCAGCGCTGAAGGAAGGCCGTCTGGAAGATTTCGGAAAACTGATGAACGAGTCTCACATATCGCTCCGCGATGATTACGAGGTGACAGGCGTTGAGCTGGATACGCTGGTTGAGGCCGCGTGGAAAGCGGACGGCGTGATCGGTTCCCGTATGACAGGCGCAGGCTTTGGCGGCTGCACGGTCAGCATTGTGAAGAGCGAGGCCGTGGATTCCTTCATTGAGAATGTCGGGAAAGAATACAGCAAGAAGACGGGACTTACGGCTGATTTCTATGTCGTGGAAGTCGGCGGCGGCCCGCAGAAATTATAGATGCAGTCAGGAGGTATAGATGGATACAATTCAGAAAAACATCACCCGTCTGGTGCAGTACGGTCTGGCGACGGGTCTGATTGAGAAAGAGGATGTGCTGTACACGGCGAACCGTCTGTTGGAGATGCTGAAGATCGACGCGCTTGACGAGGAAGCGGAAACGGCTATGCTCGCGTGTGCGCAGAGGCAGGGAAGCAAAACTATGGCTCAGCGGAATGTATCTGAGGAAGCGGGATCTGATTCAGCCGTCGGAGAATATGCAGATGGACAGAACAATCAGACGCAGAACGCCGCTTATATTATAGAAGAAACGGAAATCATCGGACAGCTGGAACAGATTCTGGGCGGCATCTGCGATTACGCTTATGAGCAGGGGATCCTGGAGGAAAACAGCGTGGGATACCGCGATCTTTTTGACACGAAGGTCATGAGCGTTCTTGTGGATCGGCCTTCCAATGTGATCCGCAGATTCCGCGCGCTGTATCAGGAGGATCCGAAGAAGGCGACCGACTATCACTATAAATTCAGCCAGGATACCGATTATATCCGCCGCTACCGGATTGCGCGCGACCAGAAGTGGACGGCGCTGACGCAGTACGGTGAGCTGGATATCACAATCAATCTCTCAAAGCCGGAGAAAGATCCGAAAGCGATCGCGGCGGCGAAACTGGCGAAGCAGACTTCTTATCCGAAATGTCTGCTCTGCATGGAGAATGAGGGATACGCCGGCCGGCTGAATCATCCGGCGCGCCAGAATCACCGGATTATTCCGGTCACGATCAATGGCAGCGACTGGGGATTCCAGTATTCCCCGTACGTTTATTACAATGAGCACTGCATCGTGTTCAACTCGCAGCATACGCCGATGAAGATTGAGCGGGCAACGTTCGCGAAGCTTCTTGATTTCGTGCGGCAGTTCCCGCATTACTTTGTGGGCTCGAACGCGGATCTTCCGATCGTGGGCGGCTCGATCCTGAGTCACGATCACTTCCAGGGCGGCTGCTATGAATTTGCGATGGCGAAGGCGCCGGTGGAAAGGGAAGTTTCCTTTAAAGGATACGAGGATGTAAAGGCCGGGATTGTGAAATGGCCGATGTCGGTCATCCGCATCAGTTCCGCGGATACGGAGCGCCTGATCGATCTGGCGGATAAAATTCTTCTCGCATGGAGAGGGTATACGGATGAGGATGCTTTCATTTTTGCAGAGACAGAGGGAGAGCCGCACAATACGATCACGCCGATCGCGAGAAAACGGGGAGATCTCTATGAACTTGATCTGGTGCTCCGCAACAATATCACGACCAAAGAGCATCCGCTCGGCGTCTACCATCCGCACGCGGAGTTGCACCATATCAAGAAAGAAAATATCGGCCTGATCGAGGTCATGGGCCTTGCCGTGCTGCCGGCGCGTCTGAAAGATGAGCTGGAGCATCTGCAGACGGCGATCCTGGCGGGAAGAGATCTTCGCGCGGACGAAGAGCTTGCCAAGCACGCGGACTGGGTTGACGAGCTGAAACAGAAGTATGATTCCTTCACGGAAGAAAATATCGGAAAAATCATCCGGGATGAGGTCGGCATCGTGTTCATGAAAGTGCTTGAGCACGCCGGCATCTACAAACGCACGGAGCAGGGACAGAAAGCGTTCCTGAAGTTTGTGGAATATGTGAATAATAAATAAATTTTGAAGTTTGTAAAGCAGCCAGTCCTTTTCTGTTTTGAGACTGGACTTAAAATTGGGCGCTGCACCGGGAAGGAGAGATTTCCGGGCAGACGCCCTGTTCGCATGAATCGGCCGAACGCGTCCGCACAGCGTGTTTCATCCGGAGAAGATATCTGCTGGAGAAGATACGAATCCTGTATCAGGAAGGATCTGTGGGCGGGCCTGAATGGGAATAAACTCTCATGCCCTGCAGGCAGGGCAGTATTATAAATGAAAGCAGGGAATAGATAATGTATGATCAGCTGACAGAAAAAGACATTCAAAAGATACAGGAGGAGATCGAGTACCGCAAGCTGGTGGTGCGCAAGGAAGCGATCGAGGCGGTGAAAGAGGCCAGAGCGCACGGGGACTTAAGTGAAAATTTTGAGTACCATGCGGCCAAGAAGGACAAGAATACGAATGAGAGCCGGATCCGCTATCTTGAGCGCATGGTGAAGACGGCGCATGTGATCTCCGACGACTCGAAAGACGATGAAGTCGGGCTGAATAATACGGTGCAGGTTTATTTTGAGGAAGATGATGAAGTCGAGACATACAAACTGGTGACGACGGTCCGCGGCAATTCCATGAACGGGCTGATCAGCATCGAATCGCCGCTGGGGAAGGCGCTGCTCGGACACAAGGTGGGTGACCGTGTGCATGTGCAGGTCAATCCGGACTATGGGTACGAGGTGGAGATACGTTCGATTGAGAATACGGTGGACGACGGAACGGACGCAATCCGAAAATTCTGAGTTACAGTTTTCCATCGGATCTGAGGTAATTTCCGGATGGTCTGCGCAGGAAGTTGCCAGTACTAGTACAATGTGGGATTAGTCACGTATCGGTACAAGAAAGGAGGGAGCCTTCGCACATTCCTGTACGAAGGCTTCCAAAGAAGAGAAAATGTATGAAAACTTAACGAATGTTAAGACTGCTGTTTGTCGAAGCCGGAACAAGTACACACGCGCCACGTACTGTTCAGACTTCATTTTACTAACAAAAGGGATTCGCGAATCTGTTTTCCTTCGGTTATCTTATGTCTAAGAGTATATGCGGAAATTGTGTCCAAATCGTGATGAAAAGCTGAAAGAAATCTAAAAGAAATATGAAAGAAAATTTAGAAACGGAAATTAATTCATGCAGAGGAGTGATCAGATGGATGTAAATGAAGCGCAGTATAAAAAAATGACGGAGGAATCTGTGTCGCGGCTGATCCTGTCGCTTGCGGTTCCCACGATTATCAGCATGATCGTGACGGCGGTTTACAACACGGCCGACACTTATTTTGTGTCGCAGCTCGGAACGAGCGCGTCCGGGGCGGTCGGAATTGTGATGTCCCTGATGGGCCTGATCCAGTCGAGCGGGTTCCTGATCGGAATGGGAGCCGGGAGCTGGATGTCGCGTCTGCTCGGAGAAAAGCAGGATGATAAGGCGTCGGAGGTGGCCGCGAGCGCGTTTTATATGGCGCTGGCGTTCGGCCTTGTGATTGCCGTCGCCGGTGTGAATTTCCTTGATCCGCTGGTCGGACTTCTCGGCGCGACCGACACGATCCGTCCGTACGCGAGAGATTACGCGCAGTATATCCTCTATGCGGCTCCGCTTTTGATCGCGTCCTTCACGATGAACAAGATGCTGTGTTCCGAGGGAAAAGCCCGTTTCGCCATGATCGGCATCGCGTCGGGCGGCGTCCTCAACATTATCCTGGATCCGATTTTCATTTTCGGCTTTCATCTGGGAATTGCCGGAGCCGCGATCGCGACAGCGCTCAGCCAGGCGGTCGGATTTTTCATCCTGTTGTATATGTATGTGAGCGGCAGAACCGTCGCAAAACTGAGACCGCGCGGTATATCAAAAAGCGCCGGCGTCTACGGGAGTATCATAAAATTCGGTCTGCCGTCGTTCTTCCGGCAGGGGCTTTCCAGCGTGGCGATGATCGCGCTGAACACAAGCGCGGCTGATTACGGCGACGCGGCCGTCTCCGCGATGGCGATCGTGACCAAGATCTTCATGCTCGTCTTCTCAGTAGTTATTGGGTTTGGACAGGGCTACCAGCCTGTCGCCGGGTATAATTACGGCGCGAAAAAATTCGGCCGCGTGCGGGAGTCGGTTCTCTTCATGCTGAAGACGGCGACGCTGTTTATCTCAGTGTTCGCGGTTCTGGTCTATGCGGCGGCGCCTGAGCTGATCCGGCTGTTTATCAGCGACGACGCGGCCGTGATCCGTATCGGGACGGAGGCAATGCGCTTCCAGTGCATATCAATGCCGTTTCTGCCGCTCGGCGTCTGCGCCAACATGACGTTCCAGACGATCGGAAAGTCCGCCCTCGCGACATTTCTCTCCGCGGCCAGGCAGGGGTATGTGTTCCTGCCGCTGATCGTGATTCTGCCGCGCATACTCGGCATACGCGGTGTGGAGGCGGGACAGTCCCTCGCGGATATCATAACGTTCTTTATCTGTATCCCGTTTCTCGTAAAATTTTTGAGAGAGTGTGCGGCGGGGGCGCGGAGATAGGAAATATTTAATTGCTCTGCTATTATTCTGTAATTTTATTATTGGATATGATATATCAGAGGGGGATGACTCCCGTTTCTTCAGGTGGCGAGTAACAAATCCGTAGCAGTAGTGGGATTCGTAAAAAAGACAGAAATTTTATTATATACAGCAGGATTATCGGCCAAAGCCTGTTTTAGTGACAGGAGTCTTACATCATGAGGAGAGATGAATGGATAATTTAACCCAAAAGCAAAACGATCAGTTAGAGCAGATTAAAAAGCTGGCTTCCGAAAATGATAATTGTATTAATTATACAATTCTTTTTGATATGCTTCGGAGTGAGTATGCGTCTTTTTCAGATGAACTGAACAATAAAATTATAAGTGAACTTTTAAGGCAGGGGATACGGATAGAGCCCTTGGATGAAGAGGAAACTTATCCTGCGGAGAATCCGGATCCGGAGCAGTTCATACCGGCTCTTGTAAATATAAAGCAGCCTCCCATGAATGTTTTTAATTTAATGGAAAGGCTGGAAAACAATGAAATTGATCTTTGTCCGCCTTTTCAGAGAAAACATCTGTGGGATCTCAAGCGGCAGAGCCGGCTGATCGAATCACTGATGCTGAGAATTCCGATCCCCAGTTTTTATTTTGACACAGAAGATGAGGGAAACTGGATTGTGATCGACGGTCTGCAGCGTTTGACGGCGATGCAGAATTATCTGGTGAATAAAGATAAAAAAGAATTAACGGATCTGCAGTATCTCAGAGATTTTAACGGGAAAACGTTTGATCAGCTTCCCCGTCAGTATGTACGCAGAATTAAGGAAGCCCCGATTATAGCGTTCTGTGTAGATAAAGGAACTCCGGAACAGGTCAGATATAATATTTTCCAGCGAATCAATACCGGGGGGATGCAGTTGTCTCCCCAGGAAATACGTAATGCCATGTATCAGGGAAAGTCAACAGCTCTGGCATCTGAGTTGTCGCAAAGCGAGTCTTTTTTGAGAGCAACCATGTATGCGGTAAAAACAGATCGAATGATGGATCAGGAGTATATCATTCGCTTTATAGCGTTTACCGAGCTGGATTATGAGAAGGAATATCGGGAGGATATTAATTCTTTCCTGATTACTGCTATGAAAAAAGTAAATAATTATAATGAAAAGGAGATTGAACGGATACGCGGAAATTTCCATAAGGTCATGACATATTCCTACAGTCTGTTTGGGAAAAATGCGTTTCGCAAGATCGGAGAAACCGGACGCAGGGGACCGATCAATAAAGCTTTATTTGAGATATTTTCGGTTTGCTTTTCGGAACTTTCAGAAAAACAACTGCAGAGAATTCAGACCAGGCAGACAGAATTTTTAAAGGATTATGAAGCGCTGTTTCGTGAAAAAGATTTTGTTCTGTCATTAAAATCCGGCAAGGCAACGGACTGTTTCAAACGGATAAAAAGAGGATGGAAATTTGTAAAGGAGTTTTTATGATTAAACGGCTCAGTTTGAAAAATTTCAAATGTTTTGAAGCATTGGATATGGAGTTTAAGCCTTTAAATATATTGATGGGACTCAATGGGATGGGAAAATCCTCTGTCATACAGGGTCTTCTTCTTCTCAGACAGTCATTTCAGGAAAATAATCTGACGCGATTGAAGTTAAATGGAAGATATGTAAACCTTGGAAACGGAAGCGATGTTTTATACGAACAGGCCGAAGATGAAGAGATAGGAATTTTTGTGGAAGAGGAAAACAGAGAATGCCTGAAGACATTGTTTTCTTATTCGCCTAACGCAGAACTGCTGGACAATGAATTGGATTCTGATAAAACGGACCGGCAGAGTGTTCTCTTTGGAAGTCATTTTATGTATCTGTCCGCTTACAGGATTGAGCCGAGAGACTTATACAGGATATTGGATGAAAAAGAATTAGGAAATAAGGAATTTGGCAACTCCGGTGAGTTTGCGATACATTATCTGCAGGCATATGGCGATAAAAATATAAAGAACGAGGCTGTGTTGTATAATTCACTTGAAGATCATTCTTTGAACCGACAGGTTCAGCAGTGGATGTCCCTGATTTCTCCGGGAATTCTGCCGCAGATTTCTGTTAATACAGGACTGCGAACTGCGGAATTAAGATATGAGTTCAGGGAAGGAAAAGAAAAAACAAATGCTTATAAGAGTGTAAATGTCGGTTTCGGTATTACTTATGTTCTTCCTGTTGTAATTGCGATTCTGTCGGCTGAACCGGGAGATCTTCTGCTTCTGGAAAATCCGGAGGCTCACATTCATCCTGCAGGCCAAAGATGGCTGGGAGAGCTTATGGCAAGGGCAGCGCAGGGAGGAGTTCAGATTCTGGCGGAGACTCACAGTGATCATATATTAAATGGAATTCGTGTCGCTGCTAAAAAGAAAGTGATTAACTGTGAGAATACGGGGATTTTTTTCTTTTATAAAGATGAACAGGATAATTATAAACATAAAGTTTGTTCTCCTGAACTGGATGAAAATGGGAGGATTGATGTCTGGCCGGAAGGATTTCTGGATGAGTGGGATCATGCAATGATTGAATTGTTATAGAATGAGGAATTTATGGAAATAACAATAAATGATATATCTTTTATGTTTACATTTTATGAAACTGAAAAAATGCATCAGGCAGTCCGGCAGTTTGTGCGGGTATGCAAAATACTGGAGTCGGAGCACTGTCATGCAGTAACGGCATTGGTGCGGGATGATATGGATCTGTCACAAAACATCGGGCCAAATTGCAGCATTTATGGATTGATACAGAAAATTTCAGACAGGGTAGAGAGGAGCTATTTTCTTTCTCTGCTTACAGGAAAGGGAAAGATAAGAAGAACTGCGGATGATCCGTTTATATATAATGGAAAAAGTTCTTATGCATGTGCAATGGCGGCAGAAACCGGCATGCTGGTCAGTCTGGAATCAGATACCGGATTATCTCAGACGAAAGTTGCCGGAAAAATTTTAAATACAACCGTTGAAATTGATAATGTTTCCTGTGAACAACATATGGAGTATCATCGGGAAAAACTGGGAATTCGTATCTATGAAGCAAATAAAGAGAAGCACAAAAAGGAAAAAGTAAATTATTATGGGAAAGGCAAGGCAGCCAGTCCAATGGACCTGCCGGATGCGGAGGCTCAGGATTTACTGGATAAGGCTATATGGATAAAGGGACGCCTGTACGCGAGAAAAGGAGTACATAATTATGCTTTTCAGGAGACAAGAACCGGGATATTTCATGGTTACAATGCGGATGACTTGGGGGATGACATTCTGACAGCATTATACAAAAAGAAATGGGATTAAAGAAAAAGTTTTTGAGGAATATTAAAAAAAATATTGACAACTCTTTCAACCTATGTTAATCTGTTCAAGATGACTGCCGAAGACAGCAGGTGCCGTAAGGCGTAAGGTATGACCGCCTGCCGAGGAGAGTGAATTTTGTGGTGAGAAATTTCTGTCCTTCTGTCTTCATGGCAGAAGGATTTTTGTTATTGTTACAGTAATCTATAAGGAGGTGCACCATACATGGCTTACACAGCAAAGAAGACTGAAGAGAAAAAGCCGGTAATTGCTGAGATTTCCGGACATATTCAGGGTGCCCAGTCCGTAGTGCTGGTTCACTATTCAGGTATCAATGTAGAGGCGGACACAGAGCTTCGTAAAGAGTTGAGAGAAGCAGGCGTCGTCTACAAAGTATACAAGAATACGATGATGAAGTTTGCATTCGAGGGTACGGATTGCGAAGCGCTTACAAAGCATCTGGACGGCCCGAACGCGATCGCGATTTCCAAGGATGACGCGACGGCTCCGGCGAGAATTATTTCCAAATATGGAAAGAAAGCTCCGACTATGAAGATGCTTGCGGGCGTTGTGGAAGGCAAGTACTATGATGAGGCTGGCGTAGCTGCACTGGCAACGGTTCCGTCAAGGGAAGAGCTCCTTGGCAAGCTGCTTGGAAGTCTGCAGTCACCGGTTGCAAACCTGGCTCGCGTGCTGAATCAGATCGCGGAAGCGAAGTCCGGCGGCGCTGCAGAACCGGCAGCAGAGTAAGGGCAGGCTTTTGGGGCAGTGTTCCGGTGTTTCCTGTGTGGGAACTGGCAGAGACACTGCAGAGATTTCCGGCATGGGCCGGAAGATTGACAGACGAGTGTACAGGCGGCTGTCGGAAGGACGGCTGCGATATCTAAAATGATGATCAGGAGGAAAATAAGATGGCAAAGTTAACAACCGCTGAATTTATCGAAGCAATCAAAGAGTTGTCCGTATTAGAGCTGAACGAGCTGGTAAAGGCTTGCGAGGAAGAGTTTGGCGTATCCGCAGCAGCAGGTGTTGTCGTAGCGGCAGCAGCAGGCCCGGCTGAGGAAGTGGAAGAGAAGACTGAGTTCGACGTTGAGCTGACAGAGGTTGGCCCGAACAAGGTTAAGGTTATCAAGGTCGTACGTGAAGCTACAGGTCTTGGCCTGAAGGAAGCAAAGGCTGTTGTAGACGGCGCTCCGAAGGTTGTAAAAGAGCAGGTTTCCAAGGCAGAGGCAGAAGAGCTGAAGACAAAGCTCGAGGCAGAGGGAGCAAAGGTTACTCTGAAATAATTGAGCGATCGAAAGCTGAATACTTAAAGACGACAGCGCCCGCGGAACAGTATTTCCGCGGGTGTTTTTTGTGTCACAGGAAATTTCGTCCTGTGACACAAAAGCCTCCGGCGGGTGCGCAGCTCGCAGAGAGGAAACTGCTGCTTCGCAGCCTGCTCGCGCGCAAAAAAATGCCTTCTCCCCTCATGAGTGAGGGGCAGGGGAGTTGATATGCCGAAGGCATTTTTTTATGCGCAGGCCCAGGCATGGAAATCAGCTGCTGACGCAGCACCTGGGCCGCGCGGCGAGCAGGAGGAAAAGCCGCCTCCTACTCGATTCACAGGAAATTTCGTCCTGTGACACAAAAAAGCCTCCGGCTGGATGCGCACGAGCGCGTGCGTGGAAAATGCTGCTTTCATGGCCGCGCTCGGCGCGAGAATATGCCAAAGGCACATTCTTTTTATTCGTTGAAATATTTTTTGTCAGGTGTTACAATAAATTTCAGAATTGACGGCAGTATCAGGGGGGTGACAGGATGCCGAGAACGGTTGGAATCGGAAAGCAGGATTTTGAAAAGATCATTACGGAGGACTGCTTTTACGTAGATAAGACCGGGTTCATCAAAGAGTGGTGGGAGAGCAGGGATGAGGTTACGCTGATTACCCGCCCGAGGCGCTTTGGCAAAACTCTGAATATGAGTATGCTGGAAAAATTTTTTTCCGTCAGATATGCCGGGCGGGGGGATCTGTTTGAGGACCTTGCCATCTGGACGGAAGAAAAATACCGCCGCCTTCAGGGGACTTATCCTGTCATTTTTCTGAGTTTTGCGGATGTAAAAGAGACAAATTTCAAGGATGCCAGGGAAAAAATCTGCCAGCTGATCTCCATGCTTTACGAAGAATTCCGTTTTCTGCTGGACGGGGACCTGCTCAGCAAAAAAGAGAAGGATTTTTTTGACAGCGTATTGGCGAAAATGGAGACTTACGCGGCGACTCTGTCGGTCAAGATGTTGGTGGGATTTCTTGCGCGTTATGTTTGAAAAGATGGTACGCGACTGGTTTTCAGAAAGTGAGCACAGCTACAATGAATTTATCCGGGCTCTGCTTCGGGGTGATCTGAAAGCCATGAACGCTTATATGAATCGGGTTGCGCTTGCAACGTTCAGTTTCTTTGACACAGGAAAAAGGCCGTCAGAGTATGCGGAGCCGGAGTGGTTTTATCATGGCTTTGTGCTCGGACTGATCGTGGATCTGGCGGACAGATACGTGGTCACCTCCAACCGGGAAAGCGGGTTCGGAAGGTATGATGTGATGCTGGAACCTCTGCATACAGGCGACGACGCGATCCTTATGGAATTTAACCTTTTTCAGCAAGAAGTCCCCCACTTCTAAAGTGGGGGATGAATTGCGTTCCCACTTTGCTTGACATAAACATAACCATTTGTTATCATATAATCAGTCGAAAAGAGAAAGAAACTGATTATACATGGAATTGGACAGTAATGCATATTCCATGTTTTTGTTATACTCTCATCTTATATTGGTTGTAAAATACCGCAGAAAAATATTTGACGGAGATATTTCCGGTCATGCAGAAGAAATTTTCAGGTACACTGTTCCGAAATACAATATTACATTGCAGGAATGGAACCATGAGAAAGACCATGTACCCATACTTTTCAAAGCACATCCGGAGTCAGAGACCAGCAGATTCATAAACGCATATAAAAGTGCAGGCAGCAGACAGACTTCTGAAAAAGGAATTTCCGCAGATACGCCGGAAGTTTTGGAAGGAATATTTTTGGAGTCAGAGTTTTTGTTTGCTTACAACAGGAAGCGCACCTGTCGAAGTAATTAAAAGATACATAGAAAGTCAAGGTGAAAAGCATTGAACAAAGCTTATAAATTCAGAATATATCCCAATGAAGAACAGCGCGCAGTGTTTGCCAGGACTTTCGGCTGCGTCAGATTTATCTATAATCGTATGTTATCCGATAAAATCAGGCATTATGAGGAAACCGGACAAAAGCTGAACAATACTCCCGCACAGTATAAAAAGGAATTTGAGTGGCTTAAAGAGGTTGACAGCCTGGCTCTTGCCAATGCCCAGATGAATTTACAGACAGCTTTTCGGAATTTTTTCAAACAGCCAAAAACGGGGTTTCCAAAGTTCAAATCAAAAAAGTCTAACCGCAAAAGTTATACGACAAACTATGTAAATGGAAATATTTTTATTTCCGATGGGCAGATCAGACTGCCAAAAATCGGCTTTGTAAAAATGAAGAAGCACAGATCCATACCATCCGATTACAAACTGAAATCCGTGACAGTAAGCCAGGTCCCAAGTGGAAAGTATTATGCCAGCATTTTGTTTGAGTACGAAAACCAAGCACAACAGCAGATGCCGGCAACTTTTTTAGGGCTTGATTTTTCCATGCACGAATTATACATGGACAGCAACGGTTATGAACCGTGTTATCCGGGATATTACAGACAGGCCGAAAAGAAACTGAAAAGGGAACAAAGAAAATTATCCCTTATGCAAAAAGGCTCCAGGAACCGCGGCAGGCAGCGTATCAGGGTAGCCAGACTTCACGAAAAAGCAGCAAACCAACGTAAGGATTTCCTGCACAAACAATCCAGACAAATAGCCGATGCTTACGATTGTGTATGCGTAGAAGATCTTGATATGAAAGCGATGTCGCAGGCTCTTAATTTCGGTAAATCCGTAGGTGATAA
>CANQAR010000049.1 GCA_947588845.1 uncultured Lachnospiraceae bacterium | reverse complement strand
GTTACCCTTTTTTCCACCGATACAAAAAAACAAATTTTTTGCTAATTTAGACTTGACTTTTCATAGCTGGTCTCCTTGAGATAAAGTAAAACGCTCGCTTCTAGCCTCAAAGATGGAGCAAAATGCTCGCGTTTCCTAGCAATCATTATATATTTTAGGGATCAATTTTTAAATCCACCCTAGCATTGTGCGCTTACATACAAATGGCGTATGATACAGGTGTATGCGAGTTGCTAGAGGGAGGAAAACCTTAATATCACTCAAAGAAAATCAAAATTGATGAAGAAATGAGGGCTGCATCACGGTGGAAATGGAAACCACAGCCCTTTTTTGCAGTGTCTAAGGAATGTCCGTGCAAATATGATAATTACCGCCATTCAGTTAATAGAAGAATTATAAGGGAAATGAAAGAGTTCCGGCGGAATTGCCGTAAAATATTACGTTGGATTTTACGCAGTATTTGATATAATATTTATAAGAGAATCCATTTTTGGGAGGAATACATCATGTGGGAAGAATTGGGAATAAGCGGCGGTACGGCGATTATCGTTCTGATCGCGTTATATTTTATTGTGAAATATGTGGTAAAGAATGGCATAACAGAAGCATATGAAGAAATTACAGGCAAAGAGGTAAAAGATGATTTAGATGAAATTTTAGAAAAGGAAGCCGAAAGGGACCGCTAATGCCGGACAGGAAAATCAAGCACCAGATCTATATAGAAAAATTGAGTTTCACCGCGGGGATACTGATCATCTATCTGATTGGGAGAAATCTGCCGCTGTACGGAATCGACACCGGAATGTATCAGACGCCGTATATGGACGCGCAGCTGCTTTTAATGCAGACGATCAGCGGCGACGCCTACCGGACTTCCGTGCTGGCGCTCGGACTGTTTCCGTACATGATCGGAACCATGCTTATCCAGATCATCATGGCGTGCCTGAGCAAGGAGACCAAGCAGCGGATCTCGCCGAAGTCGACGAACGGGATCACGCTTTTGACAGTGCTGGCGGTTTCCGTCGTGCAGGCGGTCATAACGGCGGGGGAACAGTATTTTGTAAAACAGCCGACCGGCATGATAACGGCCGCTGCGGTGGCGGTGCCGGAGATGGTCGCCGGTTCGTTTATCATCCTCTGGCTGTCCGAGAGGAACAAGAAATACGGAATCGGCGGACAGACGCCGCTGATCCTTGTCAATATCTTAGACGGACTTGTATCCACGCTGACCAAGCATGAACTGCGCGAACTTTTGCTGCCGCTGGCGATCTGCGTCGTTGTGGTCTTCTTTATGGTCGTACTGGAAAACGGCGAGAAGCGGCTCCCAATGCAGCGCGTTTCCATCCACAATATTTACGCCGACAAAAATTATACGGCGATCAAACTGAACCCGATCGGCTCTATGCCGATCATGTTCGCTTCCGCTTTTTTCATGCTGCCGCAGCTCTTTATCAGCGCGCTGAACCGCATATTTCCGCAGCAGGAGACGCTGCTTTGGTGGAAGGAAAATCTGTCGCTTGTCAAGCCGCTGGGGATCGTGGTATATATCGTTATCCTTTATGCGCTGACCGTCGGGCTGTCGTGGATCTTTCTCAGTCCGAAAGATCTGGCGGAGCAGATGTTAAAGAGCGGCGACAGTATCCTTGACAAGCACGCGGGCAAAGAGACGGAGCGCTACCTGACGGGCAACGTATTAAAGATCGCTCTGTTCAGCGCGACGGTCATGAGCGTATGCGCCGGTGTTCCGATGCTGCTTCAGCTGACAGGGCGGATGGACAATTCTCTGGTCATGCTGCCGACGTCGGCCATGATGCTCGCGGGGATCTGGTGCAATCTCTATCAGGAAGTGATCGCGGTGAAAAATTACGACGCCTATGTGCCGTTTCTTTAGGAGGTCTCATGCTATATTTTATACCCGCATGGTATCAGGAGAATGACTGGAGGGAAAATGAGCAGCGGTGGTATGTCCGGCGCACGCGGACGGAGTTTGACGACACGGTCAAGCAGATCCAGTTGTTTCATCGGAGCGGCGCTTATCCTTACCGGATCATGCTCTTGAGCCACGCGCCGAATTTCCGTCATTTCCTGCACCGGCAGGGGATTTACCATGCGCCGTACTGGTCCTGCTTTGACAGTATCCAGTGCGTGCGGCGCAAGAAGATCCGCATGTTTTCCTTTCGGGACATCAAGTGGCCGGAGCATACGGAATTTACCTATTCCCCGTTTGCGGTTCTGGCCTATGTGGACCGCGTCAAATACGCGCAGATCGAATTTGGTGAGAATGGGAATCCGATTCAGATCGATATGTATAACGGCGACTGGATCACACGCAGGAATCTCTACGACGACCGCGGCTTTATCTCCGGCACGACAGTCTATGAGCGAGGGCAGCCGGTCTACTGCGATTATCTGACGCCGGAGGGAAAGTGGAACATCAGGGAGTATATCGGCGACGGGCATGTGGAAGTCAATCCCGACGGCGGGGCGTTCCTGCTGAACACCGAGGACGGCGAGGAACTCATTCCGTTTGGCAGGGCGTCATACGGATCGCTGGGCGAAGTCATCCTGGAAGTGCTGAACGCTTTTATCAGCCGTCTGCCGCAGACGGATATCTTTTGTCTGGCCATGCACCGCCTGCACCGCGAGGTGCTGGAGCGGGCGCTGGAGGGCAGGCGCTATGTGGCGACGTTTTTTGAGAACCGCTTCCCGTGGGAAGACCTCTGTACCGCCGGAAGGTTTTTGGAAAACGCCAGTTATATCATCACGGACTCGCAAAGGAACACGCAGCAGATCAGGGATGCGCTTCCGGCGCTGGCAACGCCGATCCGTGATATCACGCCCTACGATACCCGACGGGATTACGGGATCAGCCAGCAGTTGAACGTACAGAAGATCCTTGTGCCCGTGGACGGCATGAACGACCGTTTTTTCTATGCGCTGACGAAGGAACTGGCGCAGTATCTCGAAAAAAACGAAAAAGCGCGGGTCCATTATTTTACGCGGAATAACGATTACGACCGCAAAGATAAGATCCTATCCAACGTGCAGGCGGTCCTTCGGCAGGAAGGATACGATCCGCGCCTCGCGGGGGAGGAGACGAACCGCGAGCAGTCTGAAAACGGGATCGAGGAAGAAGACGAAGACGAGGTCACGGCGAAGTTTTTTGTAGAGCAGTGTGTCGACGAACTGGCGACGAGCCGGTGTCTGAGGGAGCAGCGCGTGATCGTCGACCTCAGGGAAAAAATGAGCCTGTATCTTCAGATCAGCGGGATCAGCATGGGCATTCCGCAGATCGTGCGCTATGAAACGCAGTATGTCCGGCATGAAAGAAACGGGTATGTGTTACAGGATCTGGCGGGGCTGCAGGACACGCTGGATCGCTATCTCAGGGAATTGAATCAGTGGAATCATGCGATGGTCGAGGCGTTCGAGATCGGCGAGGATTATACGACCGCCAAACTGATCGGGCACTGGAAAGAGGTTATAGAGATCATTGGAAACGATTAGGGTATTGCAGATCGGAACAACAGACTGGCGCGGGATCTATACGATCCCCGAGATCGCGGCGTGGGATTTCTGCGAGACGGTCGAAACATTGCCGAAACGCGCGTACGATCTTGTTTTTCTGACGCGGCCGGTCGGCAGGGCGGAGAAGGAACTGCTGCTGAAGGCGGTGCTTCCTTATACGCTCTTTCTCTGCGGCGGCGCGGACATGGACGACGCGACCCGCGATCTTGCCGAAAAAAAGAAGGCGGAGATTCTATCCGACGGGCAGATCCAGCGCTTCCTTTCCGAGGAACTGCGCTTCTTTTTCCATACGCCTTACGGCGAGCGGTTCCGGCATGAAAATCTGGCGGTGGCGGAGGATTTCCATGGCGACGTCCGCTGGCACGGCGGCTGCTATCTTCAATTGGACGGCGATTACGGGCAGGAGATGAATCAGGTGGCCTTCTGGCGGAACAATATCCCGCTGAATAAAGGGCAGAGTTTGGAATTTTGGCTGGAATATGAAAAGGATCCGGATGTGGAGATCGCGCTTCAGATCATGCACTTCATCGGCGGCGGCTCCGAAGTCCTGCAGAAATGGACGTTCGGCGAGGAAGAACTGAAAGACGTCGTCTGCATCGACAATCCGATCGTCAACGGCAACATCTTCCTCTCCATTTACGCCAAAGGCAAAGGGCGGCTGAGGATCCGCAACCTGCACGACCGCCATTCGCGCAAAGGGCACGGCTATTTCCTGCCGGGCGGGGAACGCTATGTGACGCCGGAGCGGGAAGAACTTTTCTGCTATTTCGATCCGGGAGACCGAAAACCGCCGCTGAGCGTCTATTTTTCCGGCTACCGGCAGCAGGAAGGTTTTGAAGGGCGCAATATGATGCGCCGGATGGGCTGCCCGTTCCTTCTTATCACGGATCCGCGGATGGAAGGCGGCAATTTCTACATGGGAAGCGCGCAATACGAAGCGCTGATGGTCGCGACGATCCGCAGATATATGGAGGAACTTCATTTTACGCCGGAGCAGTTGATCCTGTCCGGAATTTCCATGGGTTCCGTCGGCAGCCTGTATTACGGGAGCGAATTGCAGCCGCACGCGCTGATCCTCGGAAAGCCGTTGTGCAATCTGGGCGACATCGCGGCAAACGAGCGTCTGGTGCGGCCGGGCGTCTTTCCAACGTCGCTGGACGTGATGATGAACGTCTGCGGAACTTCCGACGCCGACGCGGTGGAGCGCTTTAACCGCCGCTTCTGGGACAAATTCGACAGCGCGGACTGGAGCGGGACAAAGATCATCCTGTCGTATCTGATCGAAGACGATTATGACGGGAGCGCTTATCAGACGCTGCTTTCCCATGTGCAGTCCGGCGGCGCGCAGGTCTACGGAAAGGGGATCCACGGGCGGCACTGCGACAATACGGAATACGTCGTCGAGTGGTTTACAAGTCAGTACAGGAAGATATTAAGGGAAGATTTTGGGAGAGAACTCTGAATATGGCTGCGGAACGTTGGAAGATCTATTGGGATGAATATGTGTCGGACACCTATCTTTACGGTGCGGAGGTGCACTATGCGGCGAAAGACCATGTGCAATATCGCAACGAGATCATGCCGCCCGGCGCGGTGATCAAGCAGTGGTATTCCAAGACGAATTTCCAGATGCAGCGGATCGAGCCGGTCCTGCCGATCATCGACGGCGAGAGCGAGTATCTGTTGGAGGTCAACATCGACACGCCGACGCCGGAAGGCTGCATGATACGCCTGATCTTTTACGACAAATACGAAATGGAGGCGGGGACGCTGATCGTCCGCGAAAAGCAGATGCGCTTCCGCTGCCCGTTAAAGACATACAGTTACAGGATGCAGTTGATCAACGGAGGCATGACGGAGTTTTGCTTTCACTCCATCGTGATTCAGGAAATAGACGATGAAACGGAATAGAAGGTTAAAAAAACAATATCAGATCCTGCGGCAGATCCAAGGCTATAAAGAGCGGATGCACGCTCTGACGGACGAAGAACTGGCGGGAATGACGGCGGTCTTTAAGGGGCGGCTCGCCAAAGGGGAGACGCTCGACGACCTTTTGCCCGAGGCCTATGCCGTCATGTGCGAAGCGGATCGGCGGATCCTCGGGAAATTCCCTTACGACGTGCAGATCTTAGGGGGGATCGCGCTGCACCAGGGCTATCTGATCGAAATGAATACCGGCGAAGGGAAGACGCTGATGGCGACGCTGCCGCTGTATCTGAACGCGCTGACGGAGCGCAGCGTGATCCTTGTGACGACCAACGATTATCTTGCGCAGCGCGACGCGGAGGAGATGGGCGAGGTCTACCGCTTTATGGGGCTGAGCGTCGCCGCGGAGACCGGCGAGGAAGACGGGAAAAGACGCGGCAGCGAGGAAAAGAAAAAAAGTTACGCCTCCGATATTGTCTATACGACCAACAGCGTGCTCGGGTTCGATTATCTGATCAACAACCTTGTCAAATCGGCGGAAGAACGCTTCATGCGCGAGTTTTACTATGTGATATTGGACGAGGCGGATTCGGTGCTGCTGGACAGCGCGCAGACGCCGATGGTCATTTCCGGCGCGCCGCGCGTACAGTCCAATCTGTACGAGATCGCGGATTTCTTTGTCACGACGCTGCAGCCCGACGAGGAATTCTGTGTGGAAGAAAACAAAGTCTGGCTGACCCGACGCGGTATCCGCCATGCGGAGATGTTCTTCGGTATCGACAATTTTTACGGCAGGGAGCACTTTGAGATCAACCGGCACGTCACGCTCGCGCTGCGGGCGCACTGGCTGTTTGAGGAGGGCAAGGATTATGTGCTCTCACAGGACGGGGAGGTGCTGCTGCTTGACAACGGCACGGGCCGGATGCTGCCGGGCGTCAAACTGCGCGGCTGCCAGCATCAGGCGATCGAGGCGAAGGAAAAGGTGGAGATCTCGCAGGAAAACCGTTCCATGGCCAGCGTGACGCTGCAAAACCTCTTTCTCATGTTCCCCAAGATGGGCGGCATGAGCGGCACGATCTCCGACGCGGCGGAGGAACTTGAAGACGTCTACGGGAAGCGGGTGCTCGTGATACCGGCAAACCGTCCGGTGCAGCGCGTAGACCGTCCGGACCGTTATTATACGGATTTTGAAACGCAGGTCAAAGATGCGATCGAGATGGCGCTTGAAGTGCATAAGACCGGACAGCCGGTGCTGATGGTCGCCTCAACGATCGCGGAGACGGAATATATCTCGCACAGGCTCGTCGAACATCAGGTAGCGCACAGCGTCCTCAACGCCAACAATCTGTACTGGGAAGCGGAGATCATCAAAGAGGCCGGACAAAAAGATACCGTCACCGTGGCGACGTCCATTGCCGGACGCGGCACGGACATCAAACTCGGCGAGGGCGTGCGCGAACTCGGCGGTCTGGCGGTGATCGGCGTCGGCCGCATGGCGAACGTCCGTCAGGAGCGGCAGGCGCGCGGCAGGGCCGGCAGGCAGGGCGATCCGGGCTTCAGCCAGTTTTTTGTTTCGCTGGAAGATGATATCGTCGGCGCGGACGAGTCGCCGAAACTGCAAAAACTGATCGAAAGCGGGCGGCGTATCAGCCGCCGCAGATTAAAAAGGATCATCAACGGCGCGCAGAAGAACGGCGAGGAACGGGCGGTGATCGCCCGCAAGAAGGCCATGGATTATGACGTGGTCATGAAATTGCAGCGGAAACTGATGTACGACACAAGGAACCGTCTGTTGGACGGCGGGGATTTTTCGGAAGAACAGTTTTTGACGATCGTAAAGAAAGACGTCCGTCGTTTCTTTCGGGAAGAAGAAGCGACGCCGCAGGCAATCGGGCGCTATATTCTCGATCACCTTTCCTACCGCCTGAAAAAAGACGCGCGGCAGGAGATCGCCCGCCTCGGCAGCCAAAAAGAGACCGAGGACTATCTGCTCGGGATCGCAAAAGAAGCGCTGGCGGAACAGGAAGCGCGCCTCGGCGCTCCGGTGATGCAGGACTTTATGCGGCGGGCGGCGCTGACGGCGATCGACAACGCGTGGGTGGAACAGGTCGATTATCTTCAACAGCTGCAGGCGGCGGTATCGGGCCGCGCGAGCGCGCAGAGAAACGTAAATTTTGAATACCAGAGGGAGGCGCTGGAAACGTTTATGGAAATGGAGAGCGCGATCTATCGGGATATCGTGCGCAACATCCTGCTCAGCGACGTGCGTCTGGACGAAGAAGGGGAATTACGGATGGTGTTTCCGTAACGGAGGAAAAATCATGATCTATAATTTTAATCTCGGGATCGGCTGGGCCAGCAGCGGCGTGGAATACGCGCAGGCCTACCGCGCTTCCGTTCTGCGCCGGATCGGCAGGGACGCGAAGTTCATCTTTACGGATATGTTTCCAGCGGAGAATATCGAGCATATGACGGCAAACCTCGGCTTCCTGGACGAGGAGATCATCTGGCTCTACACCTATTTTACGGATACGAAGATCGCGCCGGTCAGTTATACGCTGGCGCAGTTGGAGGAAACATTCGGCGGCCCTTATACGGCAGAACGCAGCGGGCGGACGGTCCGTTACCGGTTCGAGCGGGACGGCGATTTTTACACGGCGTATCTCGTGAAAGAGGACGCGGATCTGGTCCATCGGGTGGAGATGGTCTCCGGCGGCAATCTGCTGCGCAAAGATTACTACACCTACACCCGCATTTACAGCGAATACTACGCGCCGCTGGACGGGAAGGCGCACCTCTATCAGCGCCGCTTCTTCCATGAAGACGGCAGTACCGCTTACGATGAGGTGATCGACGGCGACCGCGTCATGTACCGTTTCCCGGGTGCCGTGCTTGATTCCAAAGAAGAACTCGTCGGCTATCTGATGGAGCGGCTCGAACTTACGGAAAAGGACGTGGTGATCGTCGACCGCGCCACCGGAATCGGACAGGCGGTGCTGATGCACGCGGGGCCGGCAAAGGTCGGCGTCGTGATCCATGCCGACCATTACAGCAAGGGCGCGACGACAGAGGAGAACATTCTTTGGAATAATTATTACGAATATATGTTTTCGCAGTGGGAGCGGATCTCGTTTTTCGTTACGGCGACGGAAGCGCAGAGGGAACTGCTGATTCGGCAGTTTAAGACGTATGCGGGAGGCGCGCCGCGCGTCTTTACCATTCCGGTCGGCAGTCTGGATAGGCTCATGGAACCGGAGGAGGCGCGGCGGAAGCACGCGCTTGTCACCGCGTCGCGTCTGGCGACGGAAAAACATGTGGACTGGCTCGTAGAGGCGGTCGTGCAGGCGAGGGAAACGGTCGCGGATCTGACGCTGGATATCTACGGCAAAGGCGGCGAGGAGGAAAAACTGCGCGGCCTTATCGAAGAACGCGGCGCGCAGGACTATGTCCGTCTAATGGGGCATCACGATCTTTCGGAGGTCTACCGGCACTACGAAGGGTATCTGTCGGCGTCGCAGAGCGAGGGCTTCGGGCTGACGCTGCTGGAAGCGGTCGGCTCCGGCCTCGCCATGATCGGTTTCGACGTGCCGTATGGCAACCGGACGTTCATCGATCACGGGGAAAACGGTTATCTGATCCCGATGGACGAGGAGGCGGACGACAGGGAAAAGATCGCGCTGCTAAAAGAAGCGATAGAGAGGCTCTTTATGGAGAGCGATCTTCAAAAGTTTCAGTCACATTCCTACCGCAAGGCGGAGGAATATCTGACAGTTGAGGTGGAGAAGAAATGGGAAGAAGCGATCGCGCAAGTGACAGAAGAAAAGAAGCCGTCCTGCTGATGGAAAGTTACACCGTCGACGGGGAGACGCTCCTTTCCTCCCTGCGGCAGGCGGGCTGGAAGTGCGAAGCCGTGGTTGTCGAAGACGACGGGTTTCTGCCGGAAGGGATCCGTTCCTGTTACGGGCATTTCCTCGGGGATCTCAGCGGAGGAGAGGGAACGTCCGACTGGCTGGGCCAGCGCATGGAAGGACGGCCGCGCTATTTTAACAAGATCAACGCGCCGCAGTTCTGGCAGGTCATCGGCCGCGGGAACGGCGGACAGATCGAAGATATGGGAAAGGAGCGGGGCAGGATCTTTTATGCGCAGCCGCAGCACAAGCGCTGCGTGCGCGTGGTGGACTGGCTCGATCCGGCGGGCGTGGTGCGCTCCAGCGATCACTACAACCGCTTCGGCGCGGTGTTCTCGCGGACGGTCTTTAACCGGCGGGGCGAGAAAGTGAACCGCACGTTTTTTGACGCGCAGGGGCGAGAGGTCATTGTGGAAAATTTTGTGACGGGCGACGTGCTGCTGCGGGAGGGAAACGTGCAGCGCGTGTTTCGCGACCGGGCGGATTTTGTGCTTTACGCCTTAGCGTGCATGGGATTGGGCGAAAGCCGCCTGTTTTTCAATTCCCTGTCTACGCCTTTTTTCGCCGCGCTGCGGATGAAGCGGAGCAATCGCGGGGATCTTTTGTTCTGGCAGGAGCCCGTGCGCGACGAGATCCCGGGAAATATGCAGTTGATCCTGCGCGACAAGACGCCGCGCCCGACAAAGATCGTCGTACAGAAAAAAGCAGCTTATCAAAGGCTGCTGGAACTCGGCGCGGATCCGTCGCATCTGATGCGGCTGGGATATTGCTATCCGTTTGTACGCGGGAACGGGCACCGGCCGGAAGCGCTGATCTGCACGAACTCCGATCGGGTGGAAGGCTTGGGCGAACTTGCAGACGCCCTGCCGGAAGTACGCTTCCATGTGGCGGCGCTGACGGAAATGTCGTCGCGGCTGCTCGGCTTTGGAAACAGGGAGAACGTGCTGCTCTATCCCGCGGCGCGTCCGGAGCGGATCTGCGGGCTGTTTGAGCGCTGCGACATCTATCTGGACATCAACCGTGAAAACGAGATCTTATCCGCTGTGCGGCGGGCGTTCCTCTCCGATCTGCTGATCGGCGCGTTTGCGGAGACCAGCCACGCCGCGGATTATGCGGCGCCCGAGCATATTTTTATGGCCGATGATCCTGCGCGCATGGCACAGTGGCTTCGGGAGATCGTCAAAGATCCGGTGCGCTGGGACGAGGCGCTGCAAAGGCAGCGGGAGCAGGCGCTGGCGGAAACGCCGGACGCGTATCTCAAACTTTAAGGCGCTTTGCCATCATCTCCGGATTCATCGCGTGGGACACGGCGGTCTCCGCGGTGATGACGCCGTCCTGATAGAGTTTATAGATGCTGGTATCCATGGCGATCATATCCTGATCGGCGCTGGTGGAGATGACGCCGTCGATCTGGTGGATCTTGCCTTCGCGGATCATGTTGCGGATGGCGGGCGTCAGGATCATCACTTCAAACGCGGGGATCTCGCGGCCGTCTTTGGTCGGCAGGAGACGCTGGGAGATGATCGCGTGCAGGACCATCGAAAGCTGGACGACGATCTGGTGCTGCTGGTTGGCAGGGAAGGCGTCGATGATACGGTCGATCGTATTTGCCGCGCCGATCGTGTGCAGTGTGGAAAGGATCAGATGGCCGGTCTCGGCCGCCGTCATGGCAACGTTCATCGTTTCATAGTCGCGCATTTCACCGAGCAGGATGACGTCCGGGCTCTGCCGCAGGGCGGCGCGCAGCGCGGTCAGATAACTCTGCGTATCGTTGGAGATCTCGCGCTGGGAGATAATGCTCCGGTCGTGGGAATGTAAAAATTCCACCGGATCTTCGAGCGTAATGATATGGTCTTCTTTGGTCTTGTTGATACGGTCGATAATGCAGGAAAGGGTGGTGGATTTTCCGCCGCCTGCGGGGCCCGTCACAAGCACGAGGCCGGAGCGCGTGTCCGCAAGATCCATGATCTGTTCGGGAATATTTAAGGTCTTATAATCCGGAATGTCAAAGTTGATGACGCGGATGACCGCCGAGTAGGAACCGCGCTGCAGGAAGGTGCAGACGCGGAAGCGCGAAATGCCGGGCAGCGCGAAGGAAAAATCGTCGTCGCCGGTCTCCGCAAAACGGTCGATGGAACGTCCCGCAAGTTCGTAGATCATCTCGACATACGCCTTAGTATCGGGCGGTAAAAGCCGCTGGCTTTCTTCGGAAACGATCTTGCCGTTCGTCTTATAGGTCAGGGAGCGCCCCGCGACGATAAAGATATCGCTGGCGCCGCTTTTTACGACATGTTCCATTTTTTCGATAAACTGTTCTCTTTCCATATGCGTTCTCCTTTGCTTTTTCTCAGATCATAATACATGAAGGGGTTCTTCCGCGCCGGGATCCGGCTGGGATACAGAGGTCGTCTTCTGCCAGCGGAGGATCTGGTAAAAACCGTCGGAAGGGACTTGGGGGATCAGCAGTTCCACCGCAAGATCCTGCCGCTCGTCGATCGTTTCCGTAAAAGAGACAAGACAGCCTTCCGTCGACGTTTCCATGGCCATGTCCTCCGGCAGGATCTGCCGTACCGCCGACGCGGGCAGCATACCGCCGGTTTCATAACGTTCCGCTAACAGGCGGTCGAGTTCCGCCACGCGCGTCTTCGCACGGTTGGAGGCTTCTTCATAGGCCGTATCGCCTTCCGCCATCGTCTTTGTCAGTTTGTAGTCCGCGTTGGCGCTGACCAGCGTCAGCACGGTGAACGTCGAGAGCGCCAGCATGACAAAGACAACGAGGATGGAAGAAAACCCGATCGTCTGAAATTCACTGTCTTTGATATTCGTTCTCATTGCATTTCCTGCCTTTCCTCAGAAACAGTCCGCCCCAGCGGCAGATGCAGGACGACGTCTTTCTGATAGATGACGCTTTCCCGCTGCAGATCAGAAAATTGGAAGTCGCCGGTCGGATCGCCGTAGCGGTCGACGGAGGACGTCAGCTGAAGGACGTAAGCGGCGTCTTTTTTGGCACATTCCTGATATTGGTCGTCAAAATAGACAAAGCAGCGGTCCGGCTCCGCCTCGGCGTAGCGGTAAGATTTCGCGGTCTTTTCCGTATCGCCGCTGCAGCCTTCGTAAAGGGCGGCGGCGGAATTGACAAGGGTCACGCCGTGATTGAGATCCTCGCTGCGGTCGCTGATTCGGAGCGCGCGGAACAGGAGCACGAGGCAGATGGAGATCATCGCCGCAAAGAAACAGATATTGATCATGATCTCAAGAAGCATGATGAAGGATTTGGAATGATGCGTATTCATGGCTGCCCTCCTATCTGCGAGCGGACGGCAAGACGGCATTGCTGCCGTTCTCCGGGCGCGGTGGCGTAGGTGAGGATCAGAAGATGATCCCCCTGCGTTTCCATCGACAACTCCTGTCCGGGCAGGATCTTCTGTCCCGCGTCGTAGGAAAGGGAAACGGTATCCGCGGGAACGGTCAGTTCGCGCAGGTAGCCGTCAAAAAGGTAGAGATAGGTGCAGTACGACTGATCGCGCAGGCAGAGCGCGGAGAGGGCCGTATCGGAGCCGTCTTCCGCGGGCAGCGCAACGACCGAGATCCCCTGCGCCGTATCGTACTGCCGGACCTTCTGCGTCAAATACGAGGCGAAGGTGCGGGTCTCGTAGTTTGCGTCCATGGCTTTTGCCGTGCGCGAATAAATGCGGATCCCGATCAGGACGGTGCTGACGGCGGTCACGGTGAACAGCGCGAACAGCGACAATATGAAAATGAGGTCGAACGAAAATTTCTTATCGCTCATAGGTCACTCGTTCCTCTCTATGATGGTGATGTCCGGCCGCAGGTTGGAGCCGATAAACTGATAATCGATGTAATAACGGTCTTTATCGTAGGTCAGGCCGTAGCGTTCTTCCAGATAGGACAGGCTGGATGGATAACTGCCTTCCAGCGCGTAGCACTGCGTGACGGAGTGGTCGACGGACTGGGTGAGGAGTTCTTTCTGCTGTTCGTCCTGCTCTGCGGAGAGCGCGCTGCTTCCGTAAATGAACAGCGCGAGCACTGCGGCGATCAGCCCGAGCGATACCGCGATCCCGACCGGAAACGCGCGGCGTTTTGTTGCACCGAATCTTGCCATAGTCATTCCTTTCTCTTTGTATGCGTTATCCGATACTTGACATGATCCCAAGAAGCGGCAGCAGGAAGGAGAGCAGGAGGACGCCGACCACGACCGAGAGGATGATCACGAGCGTCGGTTCCAGCCGTGAGATCCACCGCGCGATCCGCTGCGAGGACAACTGCTCGTAGCCGGAGGCGATCTTTTCCATCATCTCGTCCATCGAACCGGTTTTGGAGCCGATCAGGACCATGCTGTTGTAGATGCCGGAAAAGATTCCGGCGTCGATCAGAGCCGTTTCAAACCTCTCGCCGTCGAGGACGCGCCTGCGGCAGTCTTTAATGGACTGCGAAACGACCGGATTGTCGACCAGATTCTGCGCGAAGTCCATGCCCTGATCGGTATCGAGGCCGGAGTGCAGGGAGAGGGACATACAGTTGGCGAACCGCTCCGCCGCGATCTCGCGGGACAAAGGCGAGGACGCCAGACGGCGGCGGCCCGCCGCGCTGTTAAAATACAAAAGCGTCAGAAGAACGGCCGCGGCGAGTATCACAAGGATCAGGATAAAGTGGCCGCTCAGCCATTCGGACAGACGAAGCGAGGCATAGGCAAAACCGCTGAGCCCCGCGCCGAGTTCCGCATAGATATCCTGAAAGATCGGAAGGACTTTTAAGATCAGCACGCCCATGACGATCAGCATCATCGCGATCATCGCGATCGGATAGAGGACCGCGCGCCGTATCCCTTCCCGTATGCCGCTCTCCTTGCGGCAGTAGGAAGCAAGGGAGGCCAGCACCGAATCCAGATTTCCGGTATGTTCGCCGATCTCGATCATCCGAAGGACGTAAGGAGGGAAGACCTCCGTCTTTTTCACCGCATAATAGAAGGAATGTCCTTCCTCCAGAGAGGACGCGACCGATTGCAGGATCGCGCGGCTCTCCGCGTCTTCCTCCGTTTCCAGAAGGGCGCTGACGCCTTCGTAAGAGGAGATTCCCGCGCCGAGGATCGTAGACATACGATCGCAGAAGCCGGACAGTTCCTCATAAGATAACAGGTTTGGTTTTTTTGCCATAACGTCTCCTTTTCTGCCGTAACTAATATACATATTTGCAAAGGTAATCGCCGCTTTCCGGAGAAAACGCTTCGGGGTCATCGCTGGTGGAAGCGAACGTCGGGTCCATCATCTCCCATTCGTTGCCGTCAAATTCCACAATGCCGTTGACCCATCCCATGTCTTCGATGTAAACGCTGATCCATGCGTGGTAGATCTCGCCGACGTAGCCGATCTCAAGGCGGGTCGGGATCTTCTGCACCCGCAGCATGGAGGCCATGAGGGCGGCATAGTCGAAGCAGATGCCGCTCTGGCTTTCAAGCGTGGCGTCCACGTCGGGCAGATAGCCGGAAGCCACGGCGTCGGCCTTGTCATAGTCGTAAGTGAAGTTGGATATGATGTAGTTGTAAACGTTGGAGACCACGTCCAGATCCGTATCCGAGGTCGCGGCCAGTTCTTCGGATTTTTTGATCGCCGCGTCCGCGTCGGAATAATCGACGTACTGGTTCGGATAGAGATAGGGGCCGAATTCGTTCGTGATCGTGATCTCGGGCTCCGCCGAAAGGACGGTGGCGTACTGATCGCCGGAGATGTTCTCAAACACGGATAACCGGTAAACGCCGCTGCCGCCGGTCAGCGGAAAGGTCTCGTAGCCGTTGCCGTGCAGGGTGAAGGTGTAGGTGTTTTCCTGCGGCGTCGTGATCTGCAGTTTGACCTTGGGGTTGGAGCCTATGTAATTGACCTGAAGATAGCCTTCCTGTCCGTTGCTGTAATCGATGATCGCAGCGTCGTTCTGTTCTACGGCGGTCCCGTCGGCGGAACAGGTCAGGACGGATAAGGTGCTGCCCCGCGTACCCTTTTGTTCGGACGACGAGGCGGAAGCGCCTCCGCCGCCTTTGCCGCAGCCGGAGATCAGAACGCACAGAAGCAACGCAAAGCAGAGCAATGATGTACGCGTTCTCATGCTTCTTATTATAACGTAAGAACGCGGGAAAGAAAATAGTCCAAAATAGTTTTCCTTCCTTGTTGTCATCCGGCGGCGAAATTGATAAAATGGACATATCTTTTGGAGAGGAGAGCGGACATGGCAGAGCGGAAAGCCTATATCACCGTACTGAGCGTCATTTCCTGTTTTTGCGTTGTGTGTATGCACGTCAACCGTCTGGACGCGACGCCTTTTTCCGACGCTGACTGGACCGCCCGCGCCGTCGCCGACGGGATCTGTTATTTTGCCGTTCCGATCTTTTTTATGATCTCGGGCGCAAATCTCATCGACTACCGCAGCCGTTACGGAACGAAGGAATTTTTCCGTCGCCGCGCCGTCAAAGTCCTCTTTCCCTTCCTTTTTTGGTCGCTTGCCGGAATCCTGTATTTTTACGCGGCCGGAGAGATCGCGGAACTGACGCCGGCCTCCGTGCTGCTTGCGATATTTAACGTTTCCTATGTCAATACCTACTGGTTCTTCCTGCCGCTGTTCATGTGTTATCTCGTGATGCCGCTGTTTGCTTCGGTGGAAGACAAAAAAGAGGTCTTCGCCCTGCTGATCGCTTCCGGCGTCGTGTTGAACGTCCTGCTGCCGTACCTCGAAACGCGCTTTGGATTTTCTCTGCACGAGCAGTTAAAAAATCCCGTCACCTTCGGCTATGTCCTCTATCTTCTGATCGGTTATTACATCGACCATTACGACCTGCCGATCTGGGGCAGGCTGTGTATCTATGGCGGAGGGATCTTCGGCCTTTATACATTGACGGTTGCCACGGTGTCCGCGTCGCGGGCATGGGGCGTGTATCTGCCTTTTTATAAAGGCTATCTGCAACTGGCGGCGCTCTTATACAGCAGCGCGGTCTTCCTGCTGTTCCGGCAGTGCTTTCACGGAAAGCGGCCGGAAAAACTCATGCGCGTGTTAGAGCCGGTGGCGGCGTCGGCGTTCGGCATTTATCTGATCCACCGCGGCTTGCTGGAAACTTTCGACCGCCTGCTTCCGCAGCTGCAGAGATCGGGCGCGGCGGGGATCCTGCTGGAAACGTGCCTGACGTTTGCGCTGTCCTTCGGACTGGTCGCGCTGATGCGCCGACTGCCGATCCTGCGGCGGCTTGTTCCTTGAACATACCTAAAGTTACCCTACGGGAAAGAATGGAGGTTTTACCATGGAGAAAAAAAGAATTGTCATCGCGCTGGGGCATGACGCCCTTGGTACGACGCTGCCCGAGCAGCAGAAAGCGCTGGTGAAGACGGCGAAGGCCGTAGCGGAATTCATCCGGCAGGATTATCAGGTGGTCATCACCCACAGCAACGGCCCGCAGGTCAGCATGATCCATACGGCGATGGCGGAATTTTGCAGGATCTATCCGGAATACACGCCGACGCCGATGTCGGTCTGCTCCGCGATGAGCCAGGGCTATATCGGCTACGACCTGCAGAACGCGATCCGCAGCGAACTCATCAGCCACGGGATCTATAAGACGGTCTCCACGATCTTAACGCAGGTGGCGGTGGATCCTTACGACGAGGCGTTCTACAAGCCGACGAAGGTCATCGGCCGCATTATGAGCGAGGAAGAAGCCGCAGCCGAAGAAAAGAAGGGCAACCATGTGGTCGCGGTAGAGGGCGGATACCGGCGGATCGTAGCGACGCCGAAGCCGATGGACATCATCGAGATCGACGCGATCCGCACGCTGTGCGACAGCGGACAGGTGGTCATTGCCTGCGGCGGCGGCGGGATTCCGGTCCTTCCGCAGGATCACCACCTCAAGGGCGCAAGCGCCGTGATCGAAAAAGATACCATCGCCGGACATCTGGCGGACAAACTCGACGCGGATATGCTGGTCATCCTGACCGGTGTAAGCAAGGTCTGCCTGAATTACGGAAGCAGCGAGGAAAAGCCGCTGGATTACATGACCGTCGCGCAGGCGAAGGAATGGATGGCGCAGGGGCAGTTCGAGACGGGAACCATGCTGCCGAAGATTCAGGCGGCGGTGGAATTTATCGGCGATTCTGCGATCCGCAAGGCGCTTATCACAAAACTTTCCGCGGAACAGGTTTCTTTGGGCGGAGAAATGGGTACAATGATTGGTAAATAGAAAGGACGCTGTTTAGATGGACGAGCAAAGAAAAACCAAGATCATTTGTACGATCGGGCCTTCCTCGGAAGATCCGGCGACCCTTGAACGGCTCATAAAGGCGGGGATGAACGTCGCGCGGTTCAATTTTTCGCACGGCGACCATGCGGAGCAGTTGAACCGCCTGAACCGGCTGCGCGAGGCGAGGGAAAAACTCGGCGTGCCGGTGGCGGCGCTGATGGATACGAAGGGGCCGGAGATCCGGCTGAAGGAGTTTGCCGAAGGAAAGGTCACGCTTGAGGCCGGACAGAGTTTTACGCTGACGACAAGGGAAGTGACGGGAGACGCCGGACAGGTCTCCGTCAGTTATCCGCGGCTGCCGCAGGACGTGACGGAGGGCACGCATATCCTGATCGACGACGGTCTGGTGGAGATGGTCGTCATGGAAGTCGGGGATACGGACATCGTCTGCCGCGTCGTCAACGGCGGCGTGATCTCCAACCGCAAGGGCGTCAACGTGCCGAACGTCGAACTTTCCATGGACTACGTCAGTCCGAAGGACTATGAGGATATTGTATTCGCCGTGGAACAGGATTTTGATTTTATCGCGGCTTCTTTTGTGCGCACGGCGGAGGATGTGCGCCAGATCCGCAGGATCCTGCACGAGCACGGCGGCGACCGTATGCTTATTATCGCCAAGATCGAGAACAATCAGGGAATCGAACATATCGACGAGATCATCGACGCGGCGGACGGGATCATGGTCGCCCGCGGCGACATGGGCGTGGAGATCCCGATGGAGGACGTTCCGGTCATCCAGAAGGTCATCATCAAAAAAGTCTACAACGCCGGAAAGATGGTCATTACGGCGACGCAGATGTTAGATTCGATGATGAACCATCCGCGGCCGACGCGGGCGGAGGCGACGGACGTCGCAAACGCCATCTACGACGGCACCAGCGCTATCATGCTTTCGGGCGAGACCGCGGCAGGAGGCTATCCGGTGGAAGCCGTGGAGACGATGCATCGGATCGCGCTCAGGACGGAAGCGGATATCCATTACCTCTCCCGCTTGAAAGCAAGGGAACAGAATGTCAATCCGAGCATTACGGACGCCATTTCCCATTCCGCGTGCCTGATGGCCGGAGATCTGGACGCCGCCGCGATCGTCGCGGTCTCCAAGACCGGCTACACCGCGCGGATGGTCTCAAAGTACCGCCCGCACTGCCCGATCATCGGCGGCTCTCTTTCGGAGAAGGTCTGCCGCCAGTTGAATCTCTGTTGGGGCGTCACGCCGCTTTTGCTGGAGGAGAAGCAGACGGCGGATGAACTGTTCGATCATGCGCTTTGCGAGGCGAAGGCCGCGGGGCTCGTTGCCGAAGGCGATACCGTTGTTCTGACCGCGGGCGTTCCGGTCGGCGAGGCGGGAACGACCAACCTGATCAAGGCGCATGTGGTTTAAGCAAAAGGAAACCGTCATAGTTTTCTTCGGTGCGGCATAAACTACAATAGTTTAGAAACCGGAGCAAGGCTATGAAAAAGAAAAAGAAAAACCGATCCGGAGCAGGCCTGTTTCTTGCGGGTCTGCTCTGTCTGTCTTTGGGGATCGCCGGACAATATCTGCATGACGCCCGTTCGGTCTTCGGCAGCCACACCGTCAACGGAAAGGAACTGCCGATCTACTGCGTGGAAACGGACAAAAAACAGGTGGCGCTGTCCTTCGACTGCGCATGGGGAAACGAGGAGACCGCGCATCTTTTGGAGATTCTCAAAAAACACGGGATCAAGGCCACGTTTTTCATGACGGGCGGATGGGTGGAGCAGTATCCGGACGATGTGAAGGCGATCTGTAAAGCGGGGCATGATCTTGGCAACCACAGCCAGACGCATAAAAATATGTCGCAACTGTCGGAGCAGGAATGTGAACAGGAGTTGATGAGCGTGCACGAGCAGGTCAGGAAACTGACGGGCTACGAGATGTTTCTGTTCCGCCCGCCCTACGGGGATTACGACAGCAAGGTGATCAAAAAGGCGCAGGAGTGCGGCTATTACAGTATTCAGTGGGATGTGGATTCGCTGGACTGGAAGGACTACGGGGCGGACGCCGTCATCCGTACCGTCTGCCGACATAAGCATCTGGGCAATGGTTCCATCATTCTGCTCCACAACGGCGCAAAATATACGGCGGACGCGCTGGACGCGCTGATCGACGGCCTGCAGGAGCAGGGGTACGAGATCGTCCCGATCTCCAAACTGATCGTCAAAGACCATTATCATATCGATGTGGAAGGGCGGCAGATACCGGAAAAAGAGGAATAGTTGATAGTTGATCTTTTCATTCGGGAAAAGAGGTATAAATCGGCGACAGAACGATTCCCGTCGCCGATTATTTTTGTATACCTTTTCTCTGATTGGTTTGATAATGAAGCAGAGTGTTGCTTTTGGAACGTAAAATACGGAAGATCAGAAAAGAAAGGGGCTGTCCCAAGAGTGTTTGGCAGAGAAAGTAGGCATATCTACTACGCTTATATCGCGGAGTTGCTTGATAATTGCACAACGCAGCAAGTGCATATTATTGAAGATATTGTCAAGGCGGCAAAAGAATCCTTAAATAAGAATATGTGATTAGGAGATGGGATATTTTATTCGTTTTCCGGAAGGCAGCTTATCAGTGTTCTTTTCTGAATTTTTCAAATGCCGACGCGGCATCCTGTATTTTGTCCGTAGATATGTCATTATAACCGCTCTGCAATGCGGCGTGAAATTCTTCGGCACTCATAAGATCGGCATTGACAGAACGCGGCGCTTTGGGAAGGGTTACGTTAAAGGGGATGCCGCCGGTCAGGGAAATTTGGTTCAGATACATATCAATTGCGGTCGACATCGGGATTCCCAGTTGCGCCAGAACGTCTTCGGCTTTCTGCTTGACAACGGGATTGACTCTCAAATTTAAGGTTGCTGTTTTTTCCATCTTCATCATCTCCTCGTATTTTATTGTAACGCTAATGACGTTACATATCAATATTTTTATTTTTCAAAAATTCATAGTGAAATTTCTAAAAGCGTGTTATACTGTCTTCATAAAAGAAGTTGGAAAGGGTGAGGTTTATGGAAACGGTGCAGACGGTAGATGATGCAATGAATATTCTTTTTTCCAAACTGGATGAAGCAATAGATGAAATGGAACAGGGGCGGACGCAGACCATAGAGGAAGCATGGGAGGAAATCGACAGGATTTAAGGAGATATAGAAAAGGCCGCCTTGAGGTTGGATACAACAAAATCATTGAGAATCCGTACAAAAAGACAGAATCGTGTTGGTTCTGTCTTTTTTGTAAGCAACGGAACCGCTCTTTTACAACCTTTTCAAATTATTCACGCTATCAGTTTGACTATTCGCGCTGTCGGTGTCAATATACTTTTTCGATTTTCCGATATAGAGAACAAGAGCGGAAAGCGGCAAGTATGAGGATATGGAGCAGTATATATTTTGAACAATCTGCTGACAAATGCGCTGGAAGCCTGCGAAAAGATCAATGAGAAAGATGAAGACAGCACAGAAGCGCAGAGCGTTTGCTAAAGATCAGTCAGCCGCGGCAGTTTACAGATACAGTATGCAGACATATTGGGACTTTATGGGCAGCAAGTAATCTGAAAAAATTAAAGTAAGGCACTTGACACTTTAGTTTGCATATGCTAACCTATATACGGTGTTAGGGAGTTCTAACCAAAACAGGAACTTTCTGACGCCTGCATTTTTCCCTTGCGGTTAGCAAGAACTAACGACAATAAGTTGCATGAAATTAAAGAAAGGAAGGATGAACATGATGCCGATCACTCTGTCGCCGCCGGGCGACCGCCGGATGATCCAAAAAGTCGGCGGAAGGGAAAAAACAAGGAAATTTCTGGAAGATCTCGGTTTTGTTCCGGGAACGTATGTCAGCGTGGTTTCCGATATCAACGGGAATCTGATCGTCAACGTAAAGGATTCCCGCGTTGCCGTCAGCAAGGAGATGGCGGCGAAGATCATGGTCTGAAAACCGGAAAGACAGTGCATGGAAGGGAGGACAAAGATGACACTCAGGGAGACGAAAGTCGGCGATACCGTTACCGTCGTAAAACTGAACGGAAGCGGCGCGGTAAAGCGAAGGATCATGGACATGGGGATCACAAAGGGGATTCCGGTCTATGTGCGCAAGATCGCGCCGCTGGGCGATCCGGTGGAAGTGACGGTGCGCGGATATGAACTGTCGCTGCGAAAGGCAGATGCGGAACTGATCGATGTAGAATAAAAACGGAGGTAAGAAATGAAACTGTGTATTGCGCTTGCGGGAAATCCGAACAGCGGAAAGACGACGCTCTTTAATGCGCTGACGGGCTCCAACCAGTTCGTGGGCAACTGGCCGGGCGTTACCGTAGAAAAGAAAGAAGGAAAATACAAAGAAGACAAAGAGGTGACGATCGCCGATCTTCCGGGGATCTATTCCCTGTCGCCCTACACGCTGGAAGAAGTGGTCGCCAGAAATTATCTGGTCGACGAAAGGCCGGACGCGATCTTGAATATCATCGACGGCACCAATCTGGAGCGAAATCTCTATCTGACGACGCAACTCGCGGAATTGGGGATCCCGATGGTGCTTGCCGTCAATATGATGGACGTCGTGGAGAAAAACGGCGATAAGATCGACCTAGGGGAACTCTCGAAGCAGATGGGCGCTCCGGTCGTGGCCATATCCGCGCTGAAAGGGAAAGGCATAACGGCGGCGGTAGAAAAGGCGGCGGAAGCGGCAAAGGAAAAGAAGGAAGCAAAGCCGCGGCACGTTTACAGCGGCGTGGTAGAGCACGCGCTCGCGCATATTGAGGAACTCGCGCTGCACGACATGGACGAAGGCCTGCAGCGCTGGTACGCGATCAAACTGTTTGAGCGCGATGAAAAGATCCGCGAGAAGTTGAATCTGCCGGAGGAGATGATCCGCCATATGGAACGGGACATCGCCGCCTGCGAGGAAGAACTGGACGACGACGCCGAGTCGATCATCACCGGCGAACGCTATCAGTATATCGGAACGATCATTTCCGGCTGCGTAAAGAAAAAAGAGCGCGCGCTGACGACGTCCGATAAGATCGATCGGATTGTGACCAATCGGATCCTTGCGCTGCCGATCTTCGCCGTCGTGATGTTCCTTGTGTATTATATCTCGATGGTCACGGTCGGCGCGGCGATGACGGACTGGACCAACGACTGTCTGTTTGGCGACGGCTTCCGTCTGTTCGGCGCCGGCAATCACGGGATCTTCGTGCCGTCCATACCGGACGCCATCGACGCTGTCTTACAGAAGATCGGCTGCGCGCCGTGGCTGGAGGGGCTGGTCATTGACGGAATCGTCGCGGGCGTCGGCGCAGTGCTCGGTTTCGTGCCGCAGATGCTGGTGCTGTTCCTTCTTCTGGCGTTTTTGGAATCCTGCGGCTATATGGCGCGGATCGCCTTTATCATGGACCGGATCTTCCGTCGTTTCGGGCTTTCCGGAAAATCCTTTATCCCGATGCTGGTCGGCACGGGCTGCGGCGTCCCGGGAATCATGGCGAGCCGGACGATCGAAAATGACCGCGACCGCAAAATGACGATCATGACGACGACGTTCATTCCGTGTGGTGCGAAGATGCCGTTTGTGGCGATGATCGCGGGCGCGATCTTTGACGGTTCGCCGCTGGTTTCAACCGGCGCCTATTTTATCGGTATTGCAGCCGTCATTTTTTCTGGTATTATGTTAAAGAAGACAAAGGCTTTTTCCGGCGATCCTGCGCCGTTTGTCATGGAACTTCCGGCGTACCACTGGCCGACGGTCGGCGGGCTTTTGCGCAGCATGTGGGAGAGGGGCTGGTCGTTTATTCGGAAGGCGGGAACGATCATCCTGCTTTCTACCATCGTCGTCTGGTTCACGTCGTTCTTCGGTTTTGTGGACGGCAGGTTTTGTATGCTCGGTGAAGACGAGATCGCCCATTCGCTTCTGGCGGCGTTTTCCGGCGCGGTGGCGTGGATCTTCACTCCGCTTGGCTGGGGCAACTGGCAGGCGACCGTGGCGTCTCTGACGGGGCTGGTCGCAAAGGAGAATATCGTCGGTACGATGGGGATCCTCTACGGCATCGGCGAGGGCACGGTCTACCGGAACATGGGCGCGGCCTTTACGGCGGCAAGCGGCATGTCCTTTATGGTCTTTAATCTGCTCTGCGCGCCTTGCTTCGCAGCCATGGGAGCGATCCGGCGGGAGATGAACAATACCCGATGGTTCTGGGCGGCGATCGGCTATCAGTGCGGTCTTGCTTACGCGGTCGGCCTGATCGTTTACCAGATCGGCGCGCTTTGGGAAGGCGGAAGTTTTGGCATTGGCACGGCAGCGGCGTTTGCAGTGATCGCGGCGATGCTCTATCTGTTGTGCCGCAGGCCGCAGGAAGACCGGCAGATGCTCCGGCGCGGCGTGGCGTGAGAAAAGAAGGAGCAGTCAGGAGGTTAGGATGGGAACATTTATCGTGGCGATGATCGTTTTGCTGATGGTATCAGGCGCCGTTTACACACTGTATCGGGACAAAAAATCGGGCAGGGCCTGCAGCAGTTGCAAAGACTGCGGTTCGTGTCCCGCGTGCGAAGGCAGGAAGGAAAAGAAAAGGAGAGATTGAGCCGGAAGAAAAATTGCGCTATAATGTCTTCATGAGCGACATTCGTTTTTCGGTGGTACTGCCCGCTTACGGGGTGCAAAATTTCATAGCGCAGGCATTGGACGGACTTCTGGCGCAGACCTATCGTGATTTTGAGGTCATCGTCGTCGAAGACGGATCGCCGGATCGCACGGGCGATATCGCCGAGAGTTACCGGACGCGTTTTGCGGAAGCGGGCGTTTCGTTTTCGCTCCTTCGCAAGGAAAGAAACGAGGGCGTCAGCGCGGCGCGCAATACCGGCATGGAGGCGGCGTCCGGCGATTATATCCTGTTTCTGGATCCCGACGATCTTTACGAACCGCGCCTGCTGGAGACGGCGGCCGCCGCTCTCGCGTCGTTTTCGGCGGACGTACTGCTGTACGGTTACACCGAGGATTATTACGACGGGGCGGGCCGCCTTTCCTATCAGATCAAAAAGGCGGGGCTTCAGGGAAAATTCTGCCCGCCGGATCCCGCATATGCGGCGCTGCTGACGGAACTGGAGAAAGAGACGATGCTGGGCTATCCGTGGAACAAGGCCTACCGTCTGGAATTTCTGAGAAAGAACGGGATCGCGTTTCGGAAGATCGACCATATCGAGGATATCCTGTTCAATCTGGACGCGGCGGGAGTGGCAAAACGCTATCTGGTTCTTCCGGAGGCGCTGTACCACTACCGGAATCAGGGGCAGGCGCGGCTGACCGGAAAAGAACTTCCGCAGTATTTTTCGCTTCAGAAACAGAGGATCGAGGCGTTTCTCGATTTGCAGGAAAAATTGCAGGAAACGGAGCGGAGCGGGCTTTCCGCGCGGACGTTGGAGACGGCGGCAAATTTTTATTTCCGCAGTTTTATGTCGATGATGACCCGCGGACTGGAGCGCGGTATGCGAAAGGACGAGGTCGTTGCGGCGGCAAAAGAAGAAGCGGGCGATCCGCTGTATCTTTTGTTAAAGGACCGCCTCTCAAAAGAAGGGAAGACGGTGCGCTTTTTGTATCTGCCGCTGGCGCGGGGGCGTTTTGCCGAGGCTGCCCGCCGGGCGGCGCTTATCTGCAGGGTGAAGGCGCGTTTTCCGGTGCTTTTTGCGCGAATGAAGCAAATGCGGTGATTCGGGAGTTGAAAAAACGGACGGTTTCCTTTATACTGGCAGATAGTAAAAGATAAGTTTCATGGAAAGAAGGCAGGCGTATGACAGAGATCGGATTTTTTATATTTTTCGCGCTCCTCATCCTTTTGGTGGTGATCGTTGCCGTGACGGTGGTCGTATCCGCTGTGGCGGGGGCGTCGGCCGCGATCGTAGAGGATGAAGAAGACGAAAACGAATCATAAGACGGAAAGTGACTTTTGCGGAAGTCACTTTTCTTTCGTATAGGAGCATAAAGGAGCGTTCACAGCATGGATATCAAAGTCATCGTTGCGATGCACAAACCGTATGAGCGTCCGGCGGATCCCCTCTATCTGCCGCTTTTTGTCGGGGCGAAAGGGAAAGAGCCGTTTGACAGGGAAATGGCCGGAGACGATACCGGAGACGAGATCTCCGAAAAGAACGCGTCGTTCTGCGAACTGACGGGGCTGTACTGGGCGTGGAAGAATCTTCCCGCCGACGCGGTGGGGCTGGTGCACTACCGGAGATATTTTACAAAAAAGAGCCGCTTCCGTTGCAAAAAAGAAGGAAAGATGGCGTGCGTCCTGACCGGCGCGGAGGTGGAGGAACTGCTGCGGCGCTGCGATATCGTGACGCCGAAAAAGCGGCGCTATTATATAGAGACGCTCTCGTCCCACTATGCGCACACGCACGATCCGGAACATCTGCGAAAAATGAAGGCGCTGATCGCCGCGCGCTGTCCGCAATATCTGCCCTCTTATGAAAAGGTCTGCGCACGGACATGGGGATATATGTTCAATATGTGCATTATGAAGCGGGAGGAATTGGACCGCTATTGTTCGTGGCTGTTCCCGCTGCTCTTTGCGCTGGAGAAAGAGATGGAGCGGGAAGGCAAAAAGGCGGATTCCGTGTTTGACGCCCGGCTGTACGGACGCGTGAGCGAGATCCTGTTCAACGTCTGGCTGGATCGCCGGATCGCGGACGGCAGAAGCGGCGCGCTGCCCGAGGCGCGCGTATGCGAGGTGCCGACCATGCACATGGAAAAGATCGACTGGCTGAAGAAAGGCGGCGCGTTCCTGCGCGCCAAGTTCTTCGGCAAGAAATACAGCAAGAGTTTCTGATCCGCCGCGCGGCGGAACAATACGGGAAGGAGGCGGCAGCGAGCCGTAAAGCGATGAAAGTCAGTGTCATAACTCCGTTTTATCATGGAAATGCCTATATGCCGCGTTATATCGAAAGCCTTGCGCAAAACGCTGCGCGGCTTGCCGGAGACGATATGGAGATCCTGCTGGTCAACGACAGTCCGGACGAAGCGGTCAGTCTTCCGGCAGAGGCGGCGGGGCTGCCGCTTCGCATCATAGAGCAGGAAAAAAACGGCGGGATCCATCGGGCGCGGGCGCGCGGACTGGCCGAGGCGACCGGCGACGCGGTCTTATTCCTCGATCAGGACGACCTTCTGGCGAAGGACGCCGTTATAAAAGAGATCGCGGCGATGAAAGCGCAGGCGGCGGACGTGCTGGTCTGCAACGCGCTGCTGGAGCAGAAAAACGGAGACAAACTGCTGTGGTACCGCAGCGCATATCAGAAGTCGAAGATCGGCGATTACCGGACGTATCTGCGTATCGGAACCCAGATCGTTTCGCCGGGGCAATGCCTGATCCGCCGCGGCGCGATCCCGCAGGAATGGAGCACGCAGATCTGTGAAGTCAACGGCGCGGACGATTATTTCCTCTGGCTGCTGATGCTCGCGCGGGGCGATCGGTTCCGCCTTCTGGACGAGCCGCTGTATCTCCACCGCTACACCGGCAGCAACCTTTCTTCCGACACGTCCCGCACGGACGCGTCCGTCTTTGCCTTTCTTCCGTATCTGAAACAGGCGGAGGGCGTAACGGAAAAGGACGCGGCGCTGCTGGAGCGGATGTTGCGCTACAAGGCGGCTTTCCGCGGCGGCTCTGCGGCGGTCAAGGCGCAGGAGAGCCTGAAAAACGCCGACCTCTTTTTCGCCAATCTGCTTTATAAACTGTGCAGCAGGACGCCGTACGGGTTCAATCGGTGAGGGGAGATTTTTATAAGGTTAGGTTGCGTTTTAGTGATAATGCGGTAATATACTTATAGGCCGTTGGGAGGCAAGGGTAGTGCCATGATCCAAATATCCCATTAGCGGGTAGACAGTTGATTCGTTCAACTGTCTATTTTTTTGGTAAGGATGGTGGAGAAAGATAGCCTGTATGTTTGGGTATCAGAATTAGTTGATGGCGGCTCCAACGCCGGAACGGTAAAGTTTGACGGCGTGCAATCTTATTAACAAAAAGAGTTGTATATGTACTTGTGGGAAAATGCTATCGAAATAACAAAAAGGAAATGATAGAATACAAGACTTTAGACACATCTGATTTTTTCCTATTGCGATACCGCGGAAATATTACATTGTATTCTTCAAAAAATGGGCAAAACAAACCCTTTGGTGCTGCTCCGTTTGAGCGCAGAGGAGTTAGATAATCTAATTAAATTCAAAATCCCCGCTTGTATCAAATCTTGTTGTATATTTGGCGAAAGCACTTATCACATCTTTGGAATAAGAACGTGCAATTTGTGTAGTCAGATGATTTGACAATTCAATCGTTCCTGATGTAATACGATAGATATGTGCCATATTTACAATATAAGAACGATGGGTTCGGATAAATTCACTTGGCAAATGGACAATAATCTTATTTAGGGTAGACATTTGTTCATAGCATTTGCCGTCTACAGTCAATATATCAACATAATGTAATCTGCTCGAAAATGTCAATATATCTGTGTAGGGAATACTTACAATTTCTTGCTTGTTTCGGTAAATGTATGTATTATTAGATAACTCTTTCGCAATTTCATCCAAACACAGAAAAAGAGTATTTTCTTTGACGGGTTTAAGCAAGTAGTTTAATGCTCTGACTTCATATCCTCGGAATACATATTCTCTAAAGGCTGTTAAAAATACAATAATCCCATGATACCCAGATGCCCGAAGGCGTTTAGCGACCTCAATTCCATTCATTTGCCCCATTTGTATGTCAAGGAAAAATGCTGAAGCCTGTATAGTGGTGCATTCGGAGTTTTTTGAAAAATATTCTTCGCCCGATTTGTATTCGTCAATTTCAATATCCCAATCATATTGCTGCCCATATTTTCTTATTCCATTTTTCAGTCGTTCTAATTCAATCACAGAATCTTCCAGTATGGTTATTTTCATTTTCATAGTCGTTTGTCATTCTCCTTATCTGGTATCATAATATGCACGGAAAAAATTTTATTATCAGATGTAATCTGCAATACGCCATCTGCCTTTTCTACAAGTTCTTTTACTCGTCTTATCCCCAGTCCGTGTTCTTTTCCTTGTTTGACACTCAAAATGTCTCCATCAATGCTAGATTTTATCACACCATCATAATTATTTTCAATGTGGATCAGTATCATATTCTGGTAAGGTTTAATATAAAAATAAATGTACGGATGCTCGGTTGGATTAGAGATTATAAGTCTTTCTCCTGCTTCAATGGAATTATTCCATATATTTCCAAGTATGGATGAAAGTTCAACAGAATCAAGCGGAAAATTTTCAGGAGCCATAATAGAATATTCTGTCTTAATTCCGTGTTTTTCAGCATAATCAAGTTTGGCGGTAAGGATACAGTCAATAGCAATATTTCCCGTTGCTATGGTACTTTGCGTAGTTGTAAGAGTGTTATGGTATTGCTCTGTATATGCTATAAGTTCATCCCATTTCCTGTCTTTTGCTAATACGTTGATTGCATCCACATAAATCTGCATATCGTGTTTCATTTTTCGTAATCGTTCTGTTGTTTCAGATAAGCTATTGAACTCAGTCCTTTCCAGTTCATAAATCTTTTGTTCTTCCAATAATCGTATGTTTTCTTCTTTTGAATATCCTAGCAGATAAATGTATAGCAACAATGCCAAAAACAAAACAATAAAAAATAAGTTAATAAAAGAGAGTCTTGCCGAAAAGGAAGAATCATCAAATTTATCAACAGATTCCAAAGTCAGCCTTAATATGTAGTGTCCGATTGCAAGTCCAGAAATTGCGATACAAATATATGCAACTTTTTGGAAAGAGGAAAGAGATATGTCTTTATTTCCAATATAATGAAATAACAATACAAAAATCGCTATCATTGCCAAGTACAGCATAGTATATGGCTTTCGCAATTCCCCACCTGATAACAATTCCAAAGATGCTCCTTTATAAAGCGTTACTGGAATAAAGAATGTAATCTGTTCTGCAACTAAACATATAATGGAATATGAGAATCCCCAAAAGATACGGAGAATCAAATTATCACGATAAAACAAAATTGCATATACAATATCTAATACACAAGATGATATCAGGGTGACATAAGATGTTATTCCCATTTTATTGAGCGTACATAAAACAGCAAACTGAATGGATACGAAAAGAAACATCCAAACTGCTTGATGTTTATAATTTGCTCGAATATGCAATTTGGTATGGATAAATATTAGAAACAAAGCCAGTTCTAAGAAATTAACAATATATTCCCACATTGAATCAATATATCGCATAGTTTCCACTTCCTTAAATTATTTTTCAAATATAATTTTATCATCAATAAAATGGGTACACAACATAATGTGCTACCGTTCGTGTATGTTGGGCTACCATTCGTGCATAGAGGGATTGAAAAAATTAAATACGCTGTTATATTAAGCACATACCATGGAAAACAAATAGTACTAAACTTGCTTTGTCAGGAGGAATGAAATAATGAAACATATTCGATATATAGTAATGGTGTATGTGATGGTAATTTGTATGGCTTTCTGTAGCGGGTGTACTAGTAATCATAACTCGTCATCAGATTTGAATACAGATAGCGATTCTGAATTATCATCTATAATAAGCAGCGATGATGAACTTATAAAAAAATCAGAAGGAACAATTATGATGGGATTTCAGCCTGCCGATAAGTATGAATATACCTATTCAGGTTCAGAAATGAACGTTCCACTATATGTTGGAACAATGGATAATTCAGAAAATATTGAAGTCGCTGCAATGTTGTTTTTGAATGGAGAGGTTCAGCCATATTCATATACGTTGAATGGAAAAGTAAGTGAAAAACAAATGGTTCATTATTTTACACTAGGTCCAAATGAAACAATTAACTTTACAGCACTTGTCACACCAATATCTGGTGAAAAAGGTGATGTGATAGGTATGCAATTTGCAACTGTTTTTAAATCGGATTATTTACCGAAGCAAGATGGAAATACATCATTTGGAAATTGCGGAAAAATAAATTCTACAATTTGTATCCCTGTAAATATGCAGGCATCAGGAATAAATGAAACAAAAGCAGATATCGTGAAAACTACTATTACTGATATTCCAGAAGAAACGATGGCAATGTTTGAAGGTCTTGTTACAAATGATACCGATAATCCATTGGATTATTCTTCATATCTTAAAATTAAAACAGAAGACAATAGGAATTGCTTGTATTCTGAGAACGGAAAGTTAAACCTTACGTTACAAATATATGGAGGAAAAGAGGTAGCAAAGAAAATTACATTTTTTATAAATAATGAGCCTGTTAAAGTCGACAATTGCGATTATTGTGAAATAAATACTACAACAGATAAAATGACTGTTTTTGATGTGTGTATAGATGTTTCGGAGTATAAGGAACTTTGCTCATTTTATGCAGTTGCTGCGACAAGTGGTGAAGATTATTTGATTCAAGATGATACAACGCAAAGTGAAAGGTGTTTATTAATAAACAAATAGGTGGATTAAGTGAAAAAAATCAGTTTGTTTTTAATATCAATATTTTGCATATGCCTAATTTCCGCTTGTAGTAGCAAAGAGGATTCAATAGAAATTCAGAATACACAAATAAATGATTTATCTGAAAAGAATACAGAAAATAAGTCAATTGACGATAAAATTTCGTATGTGGATTTAGAATATGACGAGATAAATAAAAACCTAACTCTTTTAGACTTAGGTTTGAATCAGGTATTACAGGAAGTACCAGTTGAAAGTACGGAAACTATCGACGCATATCAAAAAATTAAAGACGGTTATGCAATAGTCAAATCAACATTTGAAGAAGATGCAGATAATGCAAAACAGGTAAATGGAATTATAATAAGTACAGGTTCATCTGATTATAAAACTTCCTATGAATTTATTTCATACGATGAAAAATTGCAGGAAAAGAATGTAATTGACTTGAAAAGTATGATTTCAGAGGAACTGATGACAGAAATTCAAGAGAGTCAGCCAGAACCTAAGATTGATCCTTTAGGTCATCATATTGCATGGAGTACAATAAATGGAATATATGTCCTTAATGTTGAAAGTGGAGAACAAAAAGTTCATGAAATTGAAGAGGATGGTTTCTCTGGATATGAGATTGCTTTTATTGATGAAAATAAGGTAGGATTTTATCAACAGAAAGGAGAAACGACAGTAACTACAAGATATGGATATTGGGATTTGAGTACTGATCAGATAGTTTATGAAGAAGAGGACGATTATAGTCCAAGTCAAATTCGTGTGTCGGGAGAGTGTCTTGTGCTAAATGATAGTGAAGATCCGGCAACACATAGTTCAAGTGGAAAGGTAGTTATATATGATTGCCAAAAGAATCAATCTAACGTATTTCTTGTGGACAATACAGAAAGTACATTTGCTACTGTCACAAGTGACGGAGCATATCTGATTGTGTATGTCTGCTTAGACAATGAATTGATGAAGCACAGGGTACGGATATATCAATTGTCAAGTAAAGAGTGCGTAAACGAAATTCCGTTCTCAACAGAGAAAGGTGTCAGGTTTTACGATTTCTGTAATTCTGAAAACGATTATTTGTTGATAGGAAACGGAGATGCTGGAAAGGTGGTTTATCATGTATTTGCAGTTAAATAACATTTCAAAGAAATATGGGAATTTTAATGCGCTTAAATCAGTTAATATGACCTTTGAAAATGGGATATATGGTTTGTTGGGGGCAAATGGTGCATAGATTTATAGACAACTTTGCCTAAAGATTTGATACCAACACGCCGCTAATCGTTATACGGCGTTGT
>CANQAR010000048.1 GCA_947588845.1 uncultured Lachnospiraceae bacterium | reverse complement strand
ATGATAACACCGTTTGTCTGGATGGTGCTTACCGCGATGAAAACGAAGACGGAATCAATTTCGGTCAATCCGTTTTATATTTTACCGGCTTCCGGCTGGCATTTTGAAAATTTTATAGAAGTCTGGAATTCCTACAATTTTCTGGTGTTGTATGGAAATACACTGCTCATGATTGCGCTGCGCGTGCTTTGCGCGTGCCTGACCGCAACGCTTGCGGGATATGCTTTTGGCAGACTGAGGTTTCCTTTTAAGAATGTATTGTTTGCTCTGGTTTTGATACAGATGATGGTGCCGGGACAGATTTTCATTATCCCGCAGTACCTGATCGTATCCAGGCTGCACATGCTGAATACACAGTTTGCGCTGCTGGTTCCCGGCGCGGTTACGGCTTTTGGAACGTATCTGTGCAAACAGGCTTACCAGACGCTGCCTGCGTCATTGGAAGAGGCGGCCGAACTGGATGGCTGCAACGTCGGACAGAGGTTTCTGATGATCATGCTGCCGCTTACCAGGTCTTCGCTGGTGTCGCTTGGAATATTTACGGCTTTGTTTGCCTACAAGGATCTGATGTGGCCCATGATCGTCTGCCCGAGGACGGACGCAACGACGCTGACTGCGGCTCTGTCCAGACTTCAGGGACAGTTTTCCAGTAACTATCCGCAGATTATGGCGGGAGCAGTGATGGCAGTCGTCCCGATGCTGGTGATCTATCTTATTTTCCAGAAACAATTTGTAGAAGGAATCGCGACAAGCGGCGGAAAGTTATAGAGGTGTAATATGAGACTTGGAGGATTTTTGGGAAATGATACTGCTTTTGGCAGAATTATGACAAGGTGCGGTTCAGTGATTGCTGTTAATATTCTTTTTGTTGTGAGTTGTATTCCGTTTTTTACGGTTGGAGCTGCAGAAGCGGCCATGTACCATGCAGTCTTTGAGATACTGGACAAAGAAGCGGCAGAACAGAGAGGGGATGCCGCAAATCCCTTTAAAGCCTACTGGCAGGGCTTCCGAAAGAATTTCACCCGGACCACATTGTGCTGGCTGCTGTTTGTCGGGATCATGGTACTGGGATCTGTGAATCTGCAGGTGTGCGCACAGTGGGACGGCTGGATCAGGAATATGTCTGCCGGGGTAATTGCGGTAATGATTTTTGCGGTTGTGGTCATGGTTTATATTTTCCCTGCTTCCTCCATGTTCTCAGGCAAGCTGACTGAATTGATTAAGCTGTCAGTCTGTGCGGCTGCAGCTCATCCCCTGCGGACGGTTCTGGTCCTTATTTTAAACGTGGCTCCGGCTGTACTTCTGTATATTGATGAAGTGAACAGGCCAACTTACGCATTTATCGGCGCGTTTTTCGGATTTGGATTGATTGCCTGTATCACAGGAAAAATACTGCAGCCGCAGCTGAAACTAATAATTTAATTTGATGAGGTATCCATATGACAGAGCAGAAAATGGTCAGATTTCAAATAAACTGCCAGAAGGGAAAAAAGGTAGAAGCGGAACTTCTGATGAACCAGAAAGGGTATGTGAAGGACGGTATCCATATAGAAGTAACGGAAAGAACGGTAAAGGGATGCCGCCAGGGAGAGCTTCGTCTGTTTATTGATCAGGAGACTCTTTCCGAAAGCCATAATTTATCGATGGAAACGCCTGTGAGAATGTACCTGCAGATGTCTGAATATCCGGAAAAAATAACGGCCATGTATTTGTTCAATGAATGGTGGACGAGACCTGCTTTTGTTGAAAAACTGCAGGACATCCCAAACCGGACACAGGTTTTGTTTTTCAGATACAGAAACAGGTGCGCGTGCCTGATACCGATGACGGGAAGCAAATTTAAAACATATGCGGTCCCGGGAACAGAAACAGAGTTTTGTCTGGAAATGACTGCCTGTATCGGCGGTCAGAGCCGGATTGAGGAACCTTTGTATCTGTCTGCCGAGGCGGAAACTGTGACAGAAGCGGTGCATAAAACGTTTCGTCTGCTGGCGGAGGAAAAAGGAATCTGTCTGAGAGAAAAGCGGAGAATTCCGGAAATGTTCCGCTATCTGGGCTGGTGCAGCTGGGACGCGTTTTATACGGAGGTCACGGAAGAAAAACTCCGACAGAAGGCGGACGAACTGCTGGAAAAGCAGGTACCGGTGAAATGGATGCTGATTGACGACGGGTGGTTTTCCGCAAAAGATAAAATGCTGTATGATTTTATTCCGGCTAAAAAGAAATTTCCTGATGGGTTTAAATCCATGACAGATGATATCAGGAAAAAGGGAGATGTCAGATGGTTTGGCGTCTGGCACGCGCTTGGAGGCTATTGGGATGGAATTTCTCCGGACAGTGATCTGGTATCGAAAGAGGCTGCTTTTTTATACCGGACGGCAGGCGGAAAAATTGTTCCGAGTCCCAAAACAGGAAGCGGGTTTTACAGCGACTGGTATGAAGCGCTTAAACGTGAGGGTATAGATTTTGTCAAAGTGGACGGCCAAAGTGCGGTTCGCCTCTATTTTGAGAACTGTTTTCCTGTAAGTGAGGCGGCAAGAGGCATTCATCAGGCGCTGGAAAGCGGAGCTTATCGTATGGATGGAGCTGTCATCAACTGCATGGGAATGGCGATGGAAAATATTCTGGCAAGATCGGTTTCCGCCATTTCACGGAACAGTGATGATTTTGTACCGCAAAAAGAGGGAAGTTTTTCCGAGCATCTGCTTCAGAACGCATATAACGCGGTTTATCATAATGAATTGTACTGCTGCGACTGGGATATGTTCTGGACGAAACATGAGGATGCCGTAAAACACAGTCTGCTCAGAGCGATCAGCGGAGGGCCGGTATATTTCAGCGACCGGACAGGAGATACGAATCCGGAAATATTAAAACCTCTTGTGTATAAGGACGGAAGCGTTCTGATGATGGAGCGTTCAGCAAAACCGACGGAGGACTGCATTTTTACAGATCCTCTGGAGAGAGGAGTCCTGAAACTTCACAATACAGCGAGATGGGGGAATAACGGCAAAGGAGGCGGAATTGCCGCCTACAATCTGACCTCTGAGCAGCAGGCGGCTGCTTTTACGCCGGCAGATATCCCGGACATGGAAATTTCTGACCAGTACTGGGTATATGATTATTTTAGAAGAAAAGTGTTCTCTTTGGGAAGAAATGACAGATATATAGATACGATTGAGGCTGGCGGATTTGCGTGGTATGTGATTCTGCCGCAGGGGCTTAATGGTTCTTCCTGCCTTGGGCTGCTGGATAAGTATGTGGGATTTTCAGCAGTTGAGAGTATTTGTGAATATGAAAACATGGAAGTTATTGTACTGAAAGCATCGGGTACGCTGGGGTGGATCTCTCAGAAAAAGCATCAAAAGGTAATGGTTGATGGAATTGATGTGACAGAGAAGGTAAAAGAGCATGGGGAATTATACTCCGTATCGCTTCCTGAAACCATAAACAAAACGGTTCTTTCTATTAACTGGTAATAAGAAGAGGAATATAGAGGTTATGAGTATTGCTTATGACAGCCGACGGAAAATTTTTACACTTACAACGCACAATACGACCTATCAGATGCAGGTCAATGAATTAGGTCATTTTGTACATCTTTATTATGGCCGCAGAATAGAAGGGACAACGGAATATATGCATGTTCCCCGGGACTGCGGGTTTTCACCGAATCCTTATCCGCTGCGTTTGGAGCGGAGCTGGTCTATGGACTTGCTGCCGCAGGAGTACAGCGGGGCCAATGCGGGAGATTTCCGGCTCAGCTCTCTTAATATGGTCACTGAGGAAGGAATCTGGGGCGCGGATCTGTATTATATCAGACATGAAATCCGATCCGGAAAATATTCAGTTTCCGGGATGCCATCAGCCTTTGACCGTGCGAGGGAAGCAGAGACTCTTTCGGTCACTTTGCGGGAAAAAGCCAGCGGTCTGGAGGTGGAACTGCTTTATGGGATTTATGAGAAGCAGGATGTTATCACCAGGGCAGTCCGTATGATCAATAACGGCGAGAAAGAAATTTATCTGAAGAAAGCAGCCTCCGCCTGTCTGGATATCTCTTTTGGAAACTGGGATCTGATTCATTTTTACGGCCGTCATACAATGGAACGCCAGATGGAGCGGGTACCGATCATAAATGGGATCCAGACAGTTTCTTCCCGAAGAGGGACATCCAGTCATCAGCATAATCCATTTGTGATTCTCTGCGATAAATCTGCGACAGAGGAATTCGGGGACTGTTATGGCATGATGCTGGTCTATTCCGGGAATCACCGGACGGATGTGGAGATGGATCAGTCCGGCTCTCTGCGGGTGGTTTCCGGCATTCATGATGAACAGTTTTCCTGGAAACTGGAACCGGGTGAAAGTTTTGACACACCGGAGATGCTGATGACTTTTACGCATCAGGGCCTTGCTCATTTATCTCAGATTTACCACCGTTTTCTGCGGAAAAATATCTGCCGAAGCAGATTTGCCCGCGAGCGCAGACCGGTGCTTATTAATAACTGGGAAGCTACGTATTTTGATTTTGACAGTGAGAAAATTTTAAATATTGCCCGTCAGGCAAAAGAAGCAGGCGTGGAGATGCTGGTGCTGGACGACGGATGGTTTGGCAGGAGAAACGACGACAACAGCGGCCTGGGAGACTGGTTTGTTAACGAATCAAAGCTTCCGGACGGACTGGAGAAACTCATCGCGCAGATCAATAAAATGGGACTTAAATTTGGTCTTTGGGTTGAGCCGGAAATGGTTAACGAGGACTCGGAACTTTATCGGCTTCACCCGGATTGGGCTATGAAGGTGCCAGGCCGTGAACCGGCCATGAGCCGTAACCAGCTGGTGCTTGATCTCTCACGCAAAGATGTGGGAGACTGGCTTTTTGAGACTTTATCCGATCTTCTGAGGCAATACCATATAGAGTATATTAAATGGGATATGAACCGCAGTCTTTCTGATGTTTACAGCCGGATTCTGCCTCCTGACCGTCAAGGAGAGGTTTCTCACCGTTACGTACTGGGACTTTACCGGCTGCTGGATCGACTGACAGCAGAATTTCCGGATGTGCTGTTTGAAGGCTGCTCCGGCGGAGGCGGACGGTTTGATGCGGCAATGCTGGCCTATTCGCCGCAAATCTGGTGCAGTGACAACACAGATGCGATTGAACGGCTGTCTATCCAGTATGGGACATCCTTTGGATATCCCATTTCTTCTATGGGTTCTCACGTTTCTGCCTGCCCGAATCATCAGACCGGACGCGATGTGCCGCTTGGAACGCGGGGCGTAGTGGCTATGGCCGGTACTTTTGGATATGAAATGGATCTGAACAGACTGACAGAGGATGAAAAACGTCAGGTGCGTGAACAGATTGAGCGTTTTCATGAGTATTATAATCTGATTCAGGATGGGGATTATTACCGGCTGGAATGCGAAGAGAAAAATCATTATTTTACCGCATGGCAGTTTGTTTCTCCGGACCGGAGTGAAACTCTGGTCAGCGTAGTGATAACGCGTCCCAGAATTAATCGGAATTCAATCTGCCTCAGGCTCAGGGGACTGGATCCGGAAGCTGGTTATGTTGTGGAGCGTCAGGAATTTTTTGGCTGTCATGTCCAGGCGGACCGAATCCCCATGGGAGATTTTCAGAAAACAAAACAGTCTTATTCCGGGGCTGTACTTATGTATGGAGGGTATGTCCTTCCGCAGATGTCCGGGAATTATCCCAGTGTGCAGATTTATCTGAGAAAACGCTGATCGAACCGAAATCAAAATTTTGTCGTTTGCTATAAAACAAAGTCCTGCAGAGAGGAATGAACATAAAAATGAAACGATTTCATAAATGGTATGAAGCGGAGGTCCGTAAAATTGCAGGACTTCCCCCAAAACAGCGAATAACCTATATCTGGGGATATTACAAACTGTGGATTACCGGGATCTTGTCGGCGGTTATTCTGATAAGCTGGGGCATCCATCATTATGTTACGACAAACGCGGATAACTGGTTTTTTGCCTGCTTTGCAAATACACATGCAGATTTGGGGGACGGTTCAGAATTCTGGATGGACTATGTCAACTATGCGGGATATGATCTGAGCGAAAAAAATTTGATTTTCGATGATCAGTGCTACTGTGATCCGACAGGAAATACGGCTGGCAATGTGTATTACCAAAAACTGATAACCTATATGGAAAGCGGAATGCTGGATGTACTGGTGATGGAAAAAGACCGGCTTCAGGCGATCGGTGCTTCCGGACGTCTGATGGATTTGGAAGAACAGATGCATACAATTTATGAACAGTATGAAGATCGCCTGGTTTATTGTAAACCACTGGAAGAAAGTTATGGGAAAGAGTACATACCAGTGGGGATAGATCTCTCAGATACCATTCTGACAGGGGAGAACAGTCCCTATACCGAAGGGGCTGCGTTAGGAATCAGTGCCCTGGCGCCACATCCGGACCAGGCGGAGATCTTTTTAAAATATTTATTTTCTCAAAGCGAAACTGATCTGTGAGATAAAAAGTATACAAAATACAATCTGAAAAGAAATGATGATAAAAACCACGATATTTGTTGAAGGACAGATATATCGTGGTTTTATTAATGAGACTGCTTCTTTGTTGACACAGTGAAGACGCCAGAGTATAATTGTAATACAAACCATTACAAACATAAGGAGTGAATGATATGGCAACGACCGTGATGCAGGTAAGGGTGGATAAAGAACTGAAGGAGAAGGCTGCCGCTATTTGTGACAACCTGGGGATTGATCTGCCAACGGCAATCAGAATGTTTTTGAAACGGACGGTACTCCAGAATGGCATCCCGTTCAGCATGACGCTGCCGAAGCAGGATTATAAGGCTGATATGGCTCTCCGTGCCATGTACAGTCTTGGGGAAGAGGCTAAGAAGAACGGAACCGCCGACATGACGCTGGATGAGATCAACGCTGAAATTATTGCAGCGAGGGAGGAACGAAACGGGGGAAAATTATGACATATTATGCCATAAAAAAGACATAATTTGGGAAGGATCATTCTGAATCATATCTGGGGTCTGCAAATTTGGAATACTCTTTTGCAGGCAGCAAATGAATATAAATTAAGAAAGGATGAGTTTTATGATCAAGGATGAAATGAAGAAAAAACTGGGATTTGGATGCATGCGTCTTCCGGTAATTGACGGGGATATGGAGCGCATCGACGAGGAGCAGTTCTGCAAAATGGTCGATACATATCTGGAGCAGGGCTTTACGTATTTTGACACGGCATATCCGTACCACAATGAGAAGTCGGAAGCGGCCGTGAAGCGCTGTCTGACGGATCGCTACGACAGGAGCCGCTACCTGCTCGCGGACAAGATGCCGGTGTGGATGGTCAATGAGTATGCTGATTTTGCAAAGTACTTCAACACGCAACTGGAGCGCTGTGGCGTGGAATACTTTGACTTTTATCTGCTGCACGCGCTTGACGCGGAGCGCATCGAAAAGATGGAGAAGCTGGGCGGATTCCGGTTCCTGCAGGAGATGAAGGAGGCCGGCAAGGTTCGCCATATCGGATTTTCCTACCATGATACGCCGGAAGTGCTTGACGGTGCGCTTGGACGCCATCCGGAGATCGAGTTTGTGCAGCTGCAGATCAACTACTATGACTGGGATTCGGAGAATGTGCAGTCCGGCGCCTGCTATGAGACGGCGGTACGGCACGGGATTCCTGTGATCGTCATGGAGCCGGTCAAGGGAGGCACGCTTGCGAATCTCGCGGAAGGACCGGCCGCTCTGCTTCACGCGCTGGATCCCCAAGCGTCCCTTGCGTCTTTCGCGATCCGCTATGCCGCTTCGCTTGAGAATGTGGCTGTCGTGCTCAGTGGAATGTCCGACTTCGCGCAGCTTCAGGACAACACTTCTTATATGAAAGATTTCCGCCCGCTTGGGGAGGAAGAGAAGCAGGCGATCCAAAAGGTCGTGGAGGAGCTGAAGAAACTTCCGACGATCGCCTGTACCAGATGCGCTTACTGTGTGGCAGGCTGTCCGCAGAAGATCCAGATACCGGATCTGTTCAAAGCCTACAACAATACGGTGCAGTTCGGGTTGACGCCTGTCACCCGCAGAGGATACGACCAGGCAGTCAGCGGGGAACATGAGAAGCCGTCAGAGTGCCTGAAATGCGGCGAGTGCGAGGAGCAGTGCCCGCAGCATCTGCCGATCCGTGAGCTGCTGGAGAAAGTGGCGGGAGTATTTGAAAAGTGAGATGCAGAAAATCATACGTTTGTCTGCATGGAAACTGGTCGTGTGTATATGTTTCCGGTGTAGCCAGATCAGGGCCGGAAGGGCATGAATGGGGGTTGAAATGGGAAAAATCGAGGGAATCAGGATTCAGAACTATGGACCATTGAAAAATGTTATTATAGGCAGAACGCTGTCACACAGGAATTTGCAGCCATTAGGCAATCTGACGGCTGTCATAGGGGCAAGCGGAAGCGGCAAAAGCACCCTTGCCGATGTTTTTGGTTTTATTGCCGATTGTTTGGAGCTTGGCGTGGAAGCGGCCTGCGATATGAATAACAGGGGCGGATTTGAAGGAATTCTTTCGCGGGGGGCTGATGGCCCGATCTCATTCGAACTGTATTACAGAGAAAGCAGCCGTCTTACCCCGATCACTTATGAACTGGAAATTAACCTGGATAAAATGGGAAGGCCTTATATACAGCTGGAGCGGCTGCGTTATCGGGTCCAGAAAATCGGGCGTCCTCTCTCTTTCCTGCATCTGCAAAATGGCAAAGGCTATGCGTTTGAGGGAAAAGAAGGAGGGCAGGATGAAGATGGGAATGTGTTCGGAGGAGAGAACAGTAAGGCTCAGAAAAAAGAAGTAGAACTGGCAGATATCCGGAAACCAGGAGTTGTTACATTGGGAGCTATGAAACAATATGACCGTATTGAACAGTTTCTCTCTTTTTTAAAAAGCTGGTATCTCTGTTATTTCTCGCCTGATGAGGCAAGGAAACTTCAGACTTCGGCGCCCCAGCCATATCTGGACAGAAGCGGAAGCAATATTAACAATGTCGCGCAGTATATGTACCGTGAAAACAAAAAAGAATTTGAAAAGGTATTGCAGCTGATTCAGTCAAAGCTTCCTGGGATTGAAAAAATTGAACCTCAGAAATTTGATAATGGACAGATGATGCTGCGTTTTTGGGAAAAAGGTTTTGATACTCCCTTTTATTCATCAAGGATGTCGGATGGGACGCTGAAACTGTTTGCCTATTACCTGCTTCTGCATGAAAAAAATCCCCGACGTCTTGTTTTCATTGAGGAACCTGAAAATGGGTTGTATCATCATTACCTGGGAGATCTTGCGGAAGAAATGAAAAGGAATCTCAGAGGCGGATATACAAAGCAGTTTTTTATTACAACGCACAGTCCTTTTTTTGTAAATGCGTTGTCTCCGGATGACGTCTGGGTTTTGGCAAAAGGACCAGATGGCTATTCTGTAGCTAAACGTGCTGCAGAGTATCCTTTCGTAAAAGAACTGGCGGAAGAAGGAGTTTCTGTGGGAGACATGTGGTACAGCAAATATTTTGAGGGGATGGAATAACAGATGTACATTCATTTTTTGATTGAAGATGAATCCACAGAGGTACTGGTGGGACATGTGATGCGCAGAATGTCCGGGATATATCCAGATAAAGATATCTCATGGAAGACAAAATACTTTAAAGGACTGGGTAATTTGCCCGCAAGGGGAACGGCTTCGGATAGAAAGACAGGAAAATTACTGAATGACCTTAGCATGTATTTAAAAGGAGCTGATAAAACACTACGCCATATGGAGCAGGCGTCAATTTTTATCGTACTTGATAATGATGAGAGGGATACAGAAAATTTTCTGAAGCAGTTGAATTGTATTGCCCGTGATAATATGATATTGACAGATCATGTTTTTTGTATTGCGGTAAAAGAGATGGAGGCATGGCTGCTGGGAGATATAAATGCAATAGAGGAAGCATACCCTAATGTCAAAAAAGCCGCCATGAAAAAATATGAACAGGATGGGTTGTGTGATACATGGCAGGTGCTGGCTGATATGGTATATCCTGGAGGGTTGAAAAAGCTTGAAAAAGTGACTGGCAAATCATACAATGAGATTGGAAAAATGAAAAAAGAATGGGCAGATAAAATCGGAAGAAATATCCGGTTTGAGAGGAATTCTTCACCAAGCTTTCAATATTTTATCAGACAGCTTATGATGCGTATGGAAGCGGAACAACGGCCTGTCGGGTGATTGCCCAGAGCAATGATCTGGGCACAGGCGAAAAACATACCAGGTGACATCTGGGAACAGGAATCTCCGGATATTGTGAAGAAAATAATAAATCAGCTGATTTAGATAGGGGGTATCTGAAATGAATCATCCGGTGATGCCGCTGGGCCTGGAGAGCTTTGAGGAAATACGCCGGCAGGGCTATTATTATATTGACAAGACAGAAATGATTGCGCGGCTGCTGCAAAAGTCTTTCAAGGTAAATCTTTTTACCAGGCCAAGGCGGTTTGGAAAGTCGCTGGCCATAAAGATGCTGGAAAGTTTTTTTGATATAAGAAAGGATTCAGAGGATATTTTCCGAGGATTGAATATCGAAAAACAGGAAGCATTGTGCCGGGAATGGAGAAACCAATGGCCGGTAATATCTGTAACTTTAAAGGAAGTAGAGGACAGAAATTTTACATCGGCGCGTGAAAAACTGAAGATTAACTGTGCGGATCTGTACAAAGAACACAGCTATTTGCTGAACAGTGACAGGGTGGATGCGGCTGACAGGAAGTTTTTTGAGAGAATCCGGTATCAGGAAGCGAAGGATGAAGAGCTTTATAACGCATGGTATGTTTTGATGCGCATGATGCATGCCCACTTCGGCAGGAAAGTAATTCTGCTGATTGACGAATATGATGTGCCGCTTGCCATGGCGAATGAAGGAGGATATTATGATGAAATGCTGGGGCTTGTCCGGGGACTGATGGGGAAAGCTCTGAAATCCAACCCTTTTCTGAAATTTGCTGTTGTTACCGGATGTCTGCGGATTGCGAAGGAAAATATCTTTTCAGGAACCAATCATTTTGTATCGGATACGATCAATGGAGAACGATTCAATGAATTTTTCGGGTTTACGCACAATGAGGTAAAAAAGCTGCTTCAGGATACAGGGTTTGAGGCGCACGAAGAGGAAATCCGCAGATGGTACAACGGATACCGGTTTGGTTCTGTCGATATCTACTGTCCGTGGGATGTGCTCAATTATGTGAACGCACTGCAGGATGATCCGGACAAAAAACCGGAAAGTTACTGGGAAAATACCAGCCATAACGGGATTTTGCGGAATTTTATTGAACGTGCAAATACGGCGGAACAGCGGGACGCTGAGGTAAATGACAAATTCGAGATTTTGCTGAGCGGGGGCTGCATTCGGGAGCGTATTGAGCAGAATCTTACCTATGATACAATTCATTCCTCAGAAGAGAATCTGTGGAGCCTCCTGTATCTGACGGGATATCTGACACAGGTGAAACAGGAATCTCCTTCAGATGAAGAAGATTCAGGAAAGCTGTCTTTGCGGATTCCCAATGAAGAGGTAAAGGTTCTTTTCCGAAAAACAGTGGCAGAGTGGTTCCGGGAGAGAATCTCGAAGACTGATCGGAGTGAATTGTTTCAGGCCCTGTGGAGTGGGGACGATGAAAAGGCCACTGAAATAATTTCAGATATGCTTTTTGACACAATCAGCTATTATGATTACAAAGAAGATTTTTACCATGCGTTTCTCGCGGGGATTTTTGCGGGAGCGGGATTTTATGTGGAGTCCAACCGGGAGCACGGAACAGGAAGGACAGACCTTGTGGTTCGGGATCGCAGCCGCAGGCGGGTAATGATCATCGAGGCGAAGCGCGCGGATTCTGAGAAAATGCTGGAGAAGGAATGTGAGAAAGCGGCGGAGCAAATTACGAAAAACAGGTATGCCGGGGAATTTTCCAGAGGATATAGGAGCGTAATCTGCTATGGTGTCGCGTTCTTTAACAAAATGTGTCTGGTAAAAAATATCATCAATATTGGTTATGATCAGTGAAAAAAGGAAAAACAGGGCAAAAAATAGTTTTAGTTGCACAAATACTTGAGAGTTGAAAGTTTTCAATAAAAGAATAACCCTTATTTTTCCGCCTTTTGAATCAGAGCTTGGAATTACGCATAACGCGGATAATTCAGGAACAGCAGGAGGATATGCCAGAGGTTAGTGAGGATTTACTGGTTTCTTAATGGTACAAACTTTTAACTCTCAAGCAACTCTCAAGAATTGCAGAACAACGAATAAAAAGGCAAGGAGGAAAAGCTATGAAAAAACGGATTGCGCTGATCCTGTCAGCGGTTCTTCTGATCCCGGCCGCCGGGAATATTTCCGCGGCGGCGGACATGACAGGTCAGAAAACAGCGGATGTGCAGAAAACAAGTTCAGACATCAGCACAGTGGTGCAGGAACCGGACAGTCCCCAAAGCGCGGCTGCCGGGGGATCGGTTGTATTTTTTACGTCGGATATCTCTCCGGATGGTATGATGGACGTTTACCAGGCGCTGAACTGGAAGCCGACCGGAGATGTGGCCGTCAAGCTTTCCACAGGAGAGCCGCCTGCCAGCAATTATCTGCGGCCGGAACTTATCAGGGATCTGGTACAGTCCGTGAAAGGAACGATCGTGGAATGCAACACCGCCTATGGAGGCTCCCGCGCGGAAACTGCCATGCACATGCAGGTGGCGAAGGATCACGGTTTTACGGATATTGCGGATGTGGATATTCTTGACGCCGATGGTTCCATGGAGCTTCCCGTGAAGAACGGCAGTCGGCTTTCGGAGAATCTTGTTGGTTCTCATTTTAAGAACTATGATTCCTATATTGTACTGTCCCATTTCAAGGGACACGCGATGGCGGGCTTTGGCGGAGCGATCAAAAATATCTCCATCGGTCTTGGCTCGAGAGAAGGGAAATGCCTCATCCATACGGGCGGCAGGAGCCATACCAACCCCTGGGGCGGAAATCAGACTGCTTTTACAGAGTCGATGGCGGAAGCGGGGAAATCCGTATCCGATTATCTTGGGAATGGAAAGCGGATTGTCTATGTGAACGTTTTGAATAATATTTCAATCGACTGCGACTGTGACGGAAATCCCGCTGAACCGGATATCCATGATATCGGAATTCTGGCGTCGACGGATCCGGTTGCCATTGATCAGGCTTCTATTGACCTGTGTTTTGCGGCAGAGGGGAGCGGGTCGCTGCAGAGGCGGGTCAGCCAGCAAAAAGGACTTCATACGCTGGAGCATGCACAGGAAATTGGATTGGGGAGTCGTACATATAATCTGAAAAATATTACGGAAAATTCCGAAGAAACAGAAAAGCCAAAAGAGACGGAAAACCCCAAAGAAACAGAAAAACCGAAAGAAACGGAGAAATCGAAAGAAACAGAGGCAGGGACAAATCCTCCAAAAGAAACGGATCCGAAAAATCCGGGATCAGGATCCGGAAATACGACGAACCCGGAGCCAAAACCAGGTTCCTCTTCCAGTGCGGAAACCATACCGTCTCCGGAGAAGAAGCCGTCTTCGTCGTCCGCGGCCGAAAAGAAAGCGGAGCGAAACGCGAAAAATGCGATGGCAAGGGTAAAAATCGCGAAATTCAAAGTAACAGGCAGGGCGGCTAAAAGGAGGATCACTGTATCCTGGAGAAAAGAACCAAAAGCCAAAGGATATCAGGTGCAGGTTTCCACTGCCAGAAATTTCAGGAGCGGTTCGATCATTTTCAGAAAATTCCTTCTGAAAAATTCATTGAATATCTCGAAGGGTAAGCTGAAAAGCGGAAAAACGTATTATGTGAGAGTGCGTGCCTATACTACCTATAAGAAAAATGGCAAAACGGTCAAAGCTTACAGTGCATGGAACAGGGGATCCGGAAAGGTAAGGTTATAAAAAATATGTTGATTGTTGTATTAGAAGGAAGTCCGAACAAAAAAGGTTCTTCCAATCTGCTGGCGGAGCAGTTCATTCAGGGAGCGACAGAGGCCGGTCACAGTGTGCAGGTGATCGATGCTGCCCACGCAAATATCCATCCATGTACCGGCTGTATCCATTGCGGGTACGAAGGACCCTGCGTTCAAAAAGATGATGTGAATGAAATCCGGCAGAAAATACTGGAAGCGAACATGATGGTGTTTGTGACGCCGTTGTACTATTACGGTATGAGTGCCCAGCTCAAAACGCTGATCGACCGTTTCTGCGCGTTCAACAGCAGTATCCAGAGAAAGCATATGAAGTCTGCGCTCCTGGCTGTGGCCTGGAATAATGACACGTGGACCTTTGAGTCTTTGGAATCGCACTATCATACGCTTGTGCGGTATCTGAACCTGAAAGATCAGGGTATGGTGCTGGGAAAGGGTTGCGGCACGCCGTCCATGACGCAGCATTCCAGGTATCCGCAGCAGGCTTATGAATTGGGTAAAAGATTGTAAATGCCTGTCAGGCATGAATAAGGTATAAAAACAAAGTATTTGATATAAAACAGCCGCCTGAGTATAATGTAAGTGCAGAAATACAGCGAAGGATGCGTGAATCTGCACTTACATTTTTTTAGAGATCGAAATATGTATCCGGAATCAGAGCCTTGAACAAAATATGAAGAAACAAGTTGTAAAGTGGATAAAAAATATAAGTTGGATAATATGAGGTGAATGATCATGAAAAACAGACATAACATAAAACGGATCGTAGACTTTGCCATGATTATTCTTCTGCCGGTTTTGATGGCAGAAATACTGGTCGGACAGGAAATACACGAATATATCGGCGCCGTTATGCTGGCGTTGTTCCTTGCGCATCATTTACTCAATCTGGGCTGGTGGAGAAGTTTTTACAAAGGGAAATACACCCCTAGCCGCGCTTTTGGCACGGCGCTTGATCTGCTTCTTCTGCTGGATATGGCGGCGCAGGGCGTCAGCGGAATCATGATGTCTGATTTTGTTTTCCGTTTTCTTAATCTTCGCGGCGGAATGGTATTTGCAAGACCGCTTCACCTGCTTGCTTCCCATTGGGGCTTGATTTTCATGTCGGCACACCTTGGAATGCACATGGAACAGTTCCTGGGAATGGGAAGAAAACTGTTTGGCCTTTCTGAAAAGAACGCGGCAAGGACGTGGGTTCTCCGTATCACTGCTGCTGTCCTGTCTGTGTATGGAATCTATGCCTTTTTCACTCAGCGCATGATGGATTATCTGTTCCTGCGGACAAATTTTGTAATGTTCGACGAGACAAAGCCGGCAGTCATTTATTTTGCTGAGACTGCTGCCATGATCGTTTTGTTTGCGGCAGCGGCACATTACATAAACAAGATGCTCCGCAGAATTGGCAGGAAATCCGAAAGGAAGCAGCCAGACGGACGCGGCTGGAAAGTTGTGGCTTTTATTGTTCCGGTGGCTGTCTGTATTTTTGCCGCGGCAGAAGTGAATTTCTCCCTGCAAAATGAGCTGTGGGAAGGTAATCCGGCGGAGATGTCGGCAGAAAGCAGTGAGCCAGACTATCCGTCAAAGTTGTTGGCAGAAGGAAATATCGGTGCGGAAGAAAATGTGACGGATTCTTCGGAGCAGATCGCAAGAGAAGATTCCAGTGAAAAAGAACTCATGTCTGATCTTGGTGAATCCAGTGAGTCTACTCGGCTGTCTGAGACAGTAGAGGACGGCTTCGTGCTTATCAAGGGTGGCAGCTTTGCGATGGGCAGCCCGGAGGACGAACCGTGGCGCTCAGCGGATGAAACGCAGCATACCGTGACAGTCAGCGATTTTTACATCAGCCCCTATGAGGTCAGACAGAGTGAATATATGGCGGTAATGGGCAGTAATCCTTCCAGCTTCAGTGGGGACGATGATCTGCCGATGGAGAATGTGTCGTGGCTGGATGCCATCGCGTTCTGCAATGCGCTCAGTGAAAAAGAGAGCCTCACGCCTGTTTACGGCATTGACGGCGAAACCGTGACATGGGACAGGAGCGCCAACGGCTACCGTCTGCCCACCGAGGCGGAGTGGGAATATGCCTGCCGTGCCGGAACGACGACTCCTTTCAATACCGAAACTTCCATAAGTCCGGAGGAATCCAATTACTACGGCCACTATCCATACGAGATTGAGAACAATTATTTTTCGCAGGGGAATCTCACAACGAAGCCCGGCGAGTACCGGCAGACGACAGTTGCCGTGGACAGTTTCTCGCCTAATGCGTGGGGACTTTATAATATGCACGGCAATGTCAGCGAATGGGTATGGGACTACTACGGCGAATATGATAAAGCGGATGAAGCGGATCCTGCCGGCCCGGAAACGGGGACGAGGCGTGTCTACCGCGGCGGCGGATGGAACGATTTTGCCAAAAACATGCGCTCGGCCTACCGCGCCACTTTGCCGGAGGACAAGGGCAGCTTCAATCTCGGCATCCGGCTTGTACGTAATGCTGTAAACGGCACAGGGAACATTGTCAGCGCCCAGGCGGGCAAAGAGGCCGAAAATGGAGGCAAAGTGCTGATTGCGTTCTTCTCATGGGGCGGCAACACAAAAGGCATTGCGGAGGAAATTCAGTCTCAGACCGGCGCAGATCTCTTTGAGATCGAGCTTGTGACACCTTATTCGACCGACTACAACATGGTGCTTGATCAGGCTCAGCACGATCAGAATATTCAGGCGCGGCCGGAGATTGCCGCTCATGTGGAAGATATGGATCAGTACGATACGATCCTTTTGGGCTACCCGAACTGGTGGGCATCTATTCCCATGCCAATCGCGTCCTTCCTGGAAGAATACGATTTTTCGGGAAAAACGATCATTCCGTTCTGCTCCCACGGCGGCGGACGTTTCGGGCAGAGCCTTACGGCGATCACAAAGCTGGCTCCTGATGCGGTCATGGGTGAGCCGCTGTCTGTTCATTATTCAGGCGGCAGCAGTCTGCCGGACGATATAGCCGCGTGGCTGGAAATCAATAACATTCCTGTCAAGTAAGAGATGTGTTGATATATACACGCAGATAAGACTTGGAAAATTTTTTGGTGTATCCGATAGATATTTTCTTGATATTCAGAATGACATTGATATCAGAAATATCAGGAAACAAATTTCGGATGAAATCAAGAACATCACCACATTCCAATATGCACAGATGGGGTGAAGTGAAAATGCCTGTTAAGCATGGAAAAGACATAAAAATAAAGCATTTGATATGAAATGGCCGTCTAAGTATAATGTAAGTGCAGAAGTGCAGCGGAAGATGCATGGATCTGCACTTACATTTTTTGGGAGGTCGGAATATGTATCCGGAATCATATTCGCTGGCAAAGGCCGGTTTGAGTGATGCGGAAATGAAAGCAGTCATGGACTGTGATACGCAGGATAAGAAATACCGCCTTCTGCGGCAGTATCGCTGCGCGCAGCTTGAAGAGCTGCACGCAAGGCAGCAGGCGCTGGATACTCTTGATTATATTATCTGTAAAGTGAGGGATGAGCAATGAAGTACACGAAACTTGGCAAATCGGATCTGAATGTTTCCCGTATCTGCATGGGCTGTATGGGATTTGGCAACGCGGCCACGGGACAGCACAGCTGGACGGTGGACGAGTCACAGACAAGAGAGATCGTCAGACACGGTCTTGAGCTTGGGATTAATTTCTTTGATACCGCCATCGCCTATCAGAACGGTACCAGCGAGCAGTATGTGGGAAAGGCGCTGCGGGACTTTGCGAAGAGGGACGATTATGTGATCGCCACAAAGTTTACGCCCCGGACGCAGGACGAGATCGACGCGGGTGTCAGCGGCCAGAAACATATCGAAAATTATCTGAACCAGAGCCTGAAAAATCTCGGAATGGATTATGTTGACCTCTATATCTATCATATGTGGGACTATCACACGCCGATGGAAGAAATCATGGAAGGACTGCATAACGCGGTCAAGGCAGGCAAGACCCGTTATATCGGGATTTCCAACTGCTTTGCGTGGCAGCTTGCCAAAGCCAACTTCTATGCGAGAGAACACGGCCTGACGGAATTTGTATCCATTCAGGGGCATTACAACCTGATCGCCCGCGAGGAAGAGCGGGAGATGGCTCCCTTCTGCGCCGATCAGAATATTGCCATGACGCCGTACAGTGCTCTGGCCGGCGGGCGGCTTTCCAAACGCCCCGGGGAGACGTCTAAGCGTCTGGAGCAGGATGCCTATGCGAAATTCAAATACGATGCCACGGCGGAGGCGGACGGCAGAATCATCGCCCGTGTGGCGGAGCTGGCCGATAAGCGCGGAGTTTCCATGACGGAAATTTCCCTTGCGTGGCTGCTGACCAAAGTGACCGCCCCGGTAGTGGGAGCGACGAAGTTTTCTCATGTAGAGGGAGCTGTCCGTGCTGTGGAGCTTGAGCTGACACAGGATGAGATCGATTATCTGGAAGAAATGTACGTTCCCCATGCCCTCGTCGGCGTGATGGCGCAGAACGGAAAACAGAAGGCCGGGAACGTAGTCTGATGCGGAGCGAAAAACAGAAAGCCGGAGACGTAGTTTGGCACAGAGTGGAAAACAGAAGGCCGGAAATGTAGTTTGACACAGGAGGAAAGAAATCATGAATGATATTGCTGGAAAGCTGAAAAAAAGCGCACGCGGGCAGGTCATGCCCCGTCAGGTGGAACCCCTTAACAAAGAAGCATTCGCAGATATTGACCATACCGAAATCCGCTGGCTGGGCAGCGCCAGTATTCTTGTCAACAGCCGCGGCACGGTACTGATGATTGACCCGCTGCTGGAGGGCTTTGATATGCCGCTGCTGTTTGATATGCCGGTCAAACCGGAGGATATACCAAGGCTCGACGCCATTCTGGCGACTCATATTGATAACGATCACTTCAGTCGTCCTACCTGCCGTGATCTGAAAGCTGTCTGCAGAGAATATCACGCGCCGCAGTATGTAGCTGAGGTCATGCGGGAGGAGGATTTGAACGGGATCGGCCATGACATCGGGGAGACTTTTTCCGTTGAGGAAGTCAAAGTTACGCTGACGCCTGCTGAACACAACTGGCAGAACGATATGCCGAAGTACAGCTACCGGGAATGGAAAAAAGAGGATTACTGCGGGTTCTGGCTGGATACCCCGGATGGAAGCATCTGGACGCCTGGTGATTCCCGTCTGCTGCCGGAGCAGCTTGCCATGCCGCGTCAGCCTGATGTGCTGCTGCTGGATTTTGCCGACAACAGCTGGCATATTACCTTCGACGGCGCGGTAAAGCTGGCCAACACCTACCCGAATGCACAGATCATCTGCATCCACTGGGGTACCGTGGATGCGCCGGACTGGAATACATTCAACGGTGATCCGGCGCATCTGGCCAAGAGCGTGGTCAACCCCGACAGAGTGCACGCCCTGTATCCGGGTGAGGCTTTTATGCTGGCTGGAACAATTCGGAAGTAAATTCCCGTGCCAATTATGAGGCATTAAGAAAGCACGAAAAATCTGTCGTCGTAATGGATCCAGTGCAGCCCCGCTGTTTACAGCGGGGCTGTTGATCTTTCCAGCGTCCACTGAGTTCGAGATGATTTTCGCACAAAGTGTGCGGAAATCCCGAGGTCTGAGAAGGGGAAAAATATTGACACATTGTCAGAACAATGTTATAGTGAGTAGGCTGACATAATGTCAGATCCAGAACCCGCCTGTGCATCCCCGCGGGACCATAAAGAAGAATGTTAAGACGATTCTTCCCAGAATGTCGGAAAAATGAGGAGGACACCAAATGCCAAAAGGATCGCCGGAGCTGACAGAGGCCCGCAGAGAAGAAATTATCAATGCCTGTGAAAAGCTATATCAGACGATGAGTTTTAAGGAAATCACCATCAAGGAGATCGGGAATGTCACCAGCTTTACCCGGACTTCCATTTACAACTATTTTCAGACGAAAGAAGAAATTTTCCTGGCTCTGCTGAAACGGGAGTATGAGCTGTGGATTGCGTCATTGAAGCAGACAATAGAGCGGACGGATACGATGACCAGGGACGAATTTGCCGATATGCTGGCGCATTCTCTGGAAGAACGTGCCCAGCTTCTGAAAATCATGTCCATGAACCACTACGACATGGAAACAGGCAGCCGTCCGGAACATCTGGCGGCGTTCAAGCTTGTGTACGGGGAATCAATCCACACCGTGATGTCCGGTCTTGATAAATATTTTCCGGATCTGGCGGTTTCCGGAAAGCAGGATTTTATTTACACGTTCTTCCCGTTTATGTTTGGAATTTACCCCTACACTTTTGTTACCGAAAAGCAGCGGGCGGCGATGGAAGAAGCGGGCGTCAATTATGTGTTTATGACAATTTATGAGATCACATTTAACTGTGTGAAAAGACTGCTGAATGGATAAAAAAGGAACTTGAAAGGAAGATCATTCATGGAAATCCGCGTACTGAAATATTTCCTCGCGGTCGTTCGTGAGGAAAGCATCACAAAAGCTGCCGAAGTGCTGCATATCACGCAGCCAACCCTTTCAAGACAGCTTACGCAGCTGGAGGAGGAAATCGGCGTAAAACTGTTCGACAGAGGAACACGAAAAATTATTCTGACGGATGCGGGGATGCTGCTCCGGCGCCGGGCCGAGGAAATCATCGCCCTGACGGACAAAACAGTTCAGGAACTTCTGACACAGGAAGAGCAGGTGGAAGGTGTGATCAGCATCGGCGGCGGCGAACTTGGCGCGATGGAGCAGATTGCTGAGCTCTGCGGAACATTCCGGGAGAAATACCCGCGGGTGCGTTTTGATTTCTATACGGCGACCGCTGATGTGGTAAAAGAACAGATTGAACGGGGAAATATTGATATCGGGGTTTTGCTGGAGCCGGTCAGTATGGAGAAATTCGAATATATCCGTTTTGCCGGAAAGGAGCGGTGGGTCGTGCTGATGAGGAAGGACGATCCTCTTGCGCAAAATGAGACAATCTGTGCAGAACAGCTGGAATCGCTTCCTCTGGTGCTTCCAAGACGGCTTAATGTGCAGGGGGAGCTTGCAAACTGGTTTGGAGAGCGCTTTGAACATCTGAATATAGCTTATACAGGGAATCTGACGACAAACGTTGCTTTGCTCGTCCAGAAGGGATGCGGTTACGCAATCGTTGTAGAGGGTTCTCTGCCCTTTGGAGAGCGGACGGAAGTTGTTTCCCGTCCGCTTTCGCCGCCGCTCACAGCATCCGTTGTTTTTGCGTGGAAGCGGGAGCAGCCGATGAGTACGGCGGCAAGAAAATTCATTGAACACTCAAAATACCTGTTAAGCATGGATAAGGCATAAAAGCAAAACAGGAAGAAAAAAGATATTGATACATTGCCGGAATAGTACTATAGTGACAGGGAAGGCCGCTGAAAAAGGGATGTGCCTTGAATGGATTAAAAAACACCATGATGTTAAAACTGTTCCAGACAGGATCAGTGTCATGCAGCCTGGACAAAAAAGCGGGAAAGGAGAGGGCCATGTTTTTTTCAATAGAGGGGGATTGCGTTTGTCTTGCCTCCACAGATCAGATTTTTAACCAGATCAAATCTGCGCCGAATGAGTTTCTGGAAAAAAAGCTGGACGGGATAAAAACGATTCAATTTAAGGACTACCTGCAGCAGATGATGAAGAAATATCACTGTACCGCGAGGCAGCTGATCATCCGTTCCTGTCTGAGCAAAGCCTTTGCCTATCAGATCATGAACGGAGAGCGGATGCCGGGGAGAGACGTGGTGCTGCGCATCAGCCTGTCGCTGAAGGCGACGGAGGACGAGACACAGCGGCTGCTTGCGCTGGCCGGAAAAGGCGCACTGTATCCCAGAGTCAGACGGGATGCCGCTATTCTTTGCTGTATTGAGACACACAGAACACTGGAAGATACGGATCTTTTTTTGAGAGAACACGGTGAGAAGGCACTGTTATAGTTGTGATGAAGATGAATATGCCAGATACGGAAGAACTTTTTCAGAAAACATATATTTCAGATACGAGTCTGCCGTACGCTCTTGAGCAGAAAGAACAGGTTGTTTCGTGCCTTTCCTTTCACAGAGAACGGTATGTCTGCCTTTTGGAGGATGAGGAAGGACATCGCTCGATCTTAAAGACGGCATGGGGCAGTCAGGCGGAGTTTCTGGAGACGGAAGCGGGTTTCCTTGAACGGCTGAAATTATCTTTTTTGCCGAAGGTCTGTTCTTTTTTTCAGGAAGGAAACAAAACATTTCTGTGGAGAGAATATATTGACGGAGACACGCTCTGGGAAAAGGTGGAGCGGAACGGCCCGTTTGACGCAGAACAGGCCGCCGGACTCATAAAAAGCATCTGCAGCCTGATCTCGCAGCTTCATGAGCTTGTGCCTCCTGTGATCCATCGGGATTTGAAGCCGCAGAATTTCGTACTGACTGCAGATGGCCGTCTTTTCCTGATTGATATGGAGACGGTGCGTACATACCGTGAGGATGCCGCGTATGACACTTGTTTTATCGGGACGCGCCAGACGGCGGCCCCGGAGCAGTATGGATATCGCCAGACGGACTGCCGTACAGATGTCTATGCGATCGGAATACTGTTCCTCTATCTGCTGACCGGGAGCACGGATCTGAAGAGAAATGATATACTGTGTACGATTCCAAAGGCATACCGCGAGGTGATCGAGATCAGTACAAAGCTCGATCCGGACGAGAGATATCAGTCCTGCGCGGAGCTTGAAGAAGCTGTCTCTGTGGCAGCAGGTCTGGCGGCGCGCGGCTGGTCTTTTGGGAACCTGAGGAGCTGGCATATTGTCAGAAGGGTCTCGCTGGCTGTCGTCTGTCTGTGTGCGCTGTGCGCTTTTGGCGTCTGGCGTTTTCATGGGATGAACAGTAAATATTATCGCTTCAAAGAGCCGGTGATCGAACAGGCAGTATGCCAGAAGATTGGCAAAGAGCCTGGAACCATCACGAAAGAGGATCTGGAGCAGGTCACGGAACTGCGCATCTGCGGCGACCGTATTCTGGATGACAGTGATGTGCATTATAATTACTTTATTTCTCATGAGGTGTGGGCTGAAAACATAAAAATACCTGTTAAGGATCCTGTGAATAAGATTACCAGTGTGGAAGACTGCGCCGGCATGAAAAATCTGAACACATTGATACTGGACAAGCAGTGCATCATGGATCTGTCTCCGCTTGCGGGACTTCCGCTGCAGATCCTGAGCCTGGGGGAAAACCCGGTTGTCGATCTGTCTGCCTTGTCCGATTCCAAAAAGTTGATAGAGCTGGATCTTTTTGAAACGCGTGTGAGGGATATCACGCCTTTGTCCGGAATGTCATACCTGGCTGCTCTGAATCTTGAAAGCACCTATGTGGAGGATATCGCGCCGCTTGCGGGGCTTTCGCTGTCCACACTGAAGCTGCCGATAACGGTCACAAAAAATCTGGACGTACTGTTGGAATTACCGCTGCGGAAGCTGGGACTGCATTACAGCTTTGATGGAGAAGAGGAGATTATCGGACGGCTGACAGATCTGGAAGAGCTGAGTTTCTGTGATTATGAATGTGATTCGCTGGAGCCGCTGCAGGATTTGGACAAGTTGTGGAAGCTTGAGGTAGCATGGTCGCCGATGAAGGAGCTGAAGGGTTTTTCACTGCTGTCCGGATTGAGATATCTGGTGGTCACCGGTTCGCAGTTTGACGATCTCTCTGAACTTCGGGGACTTCCGCTGACTGACATTAATATGGAGTATTCTGAGGTTATGGATTTTTCCTTCATCAGGGATCTGCCGAGACTGCGCAGTTTATACTGTGACACGAAACAGGCGGAAGAATTATATAAGGTGATGAAAGTCCCGCCTTTTGAAGTGAATGTATCTGAGAGAACCGTCCTGGACTGATGTACAGGAGACTCATTTAAAAAAATGAAAAAGTCTGCTGCCTGCATACCAAATTATCCTGAAAAAATATATACTTTAGATTATACTATAATATTTTTAAGGAGGCTGAGTATGAAAAAGAAGCAGACTTATAAGCGCATTGCCGCGTGGATGCTGGTATTTTCCATGATTTTTGGCAGCAATTCCTCTGTGGTATTTGCAGACGGACTTACGGCCGAAAATACGGCGTCCGCAGCAGAAACTGCTGTATCGGCGGCGGAAGAAGTTCCGGCTGTGGGAGAGCAGGGGACTTTGGAAAACCTGGCAGCTCCGGCGGCGGTTTCGGATGAGAATGGACAGGCGGTTCTGACGGAAATCCCGGCAGACGATGCGCCCGAAGAGGTTATCCCAGGCGCGGCTGAAGAAGTACTGACGGACGAGTTTCTGCCGGACGGAGAATTATCCGGAGCCGAAAATGGAGAATTTGCGGTGGACGGAAAATTATCCGCTGCCGAAAATGAAGAACCTGCGGCGGCTGAAGAATTATCCGAAGCCGGGAATGGGGAATCTGCGGAAGATGAGAGCGCTGCCGGCGGGGACGATATTCTCTTCGATGAATCCGGATTTATAGAGGAAATTGTTCTGGCGGACGATCCTGCTCTGGCAAGTGAAGAAGCGCCGGCCGAAGAGCAGCCTGTGGAACCGTACGTGGGATATAATTATCAGTATGATCCGTATAACAATACCGTTCTTTCCGGTGATGACTTCTATCTTGGAGGCTGGGTTGACTATGAATTGGAAAACGAAATATGTCCGGACGGATGGTACGACAGAATTCCCATTACGGATGTAAGAATTGAGGAGCAGTCTTTTGAGGATGAAAACGGCGGCCCGCTGGAATTTACATCCACGGCACAGCCGGATGGAAACGACAACTGGTATCTGACGACGCCGGAGAATGGATTCGGAACCATAACATTCAGGATCGGACATGCAAAGATCGATCCGGTATCCTTTGACCCGGAGACGTTTGATCCAGAAACCGCGGAGATGATGTATTCCGACTTGCTGACTGCGTATGTCGGCGTTGAGTCCTACCGGCTTGATTTTGCTTATCCGAATCTCTGGAATGACTACATGCCGGTAAACGGAGAAATGACGATACAGACTTCCCTTTACCGCAGAAGACTTGGCGCTGAAGATGAAGATATATCGGATTATACGCTGACAGTCACGACAGAGGATACCGGAACACTGACAGTCACGCCGGAGGGAACTGCGATAAAGATCAGCTCTGGTGAGGAAGAAGACTGGCGTGAAATAGAGGTGACGGCCACCCTTCCGGGAGAGAGTGAACTGGTCGCTGCAAATACTTTTACCGTGTGTGTACGGTCAGAAGGCTATTATGCTGTGCGGCTGGAAAACATGGACGAGATCGAGAATCTGGCTCCGGGAGGCAGTGTAGAAGTCAATCCGCAGCTCTGGCATGTATCCGGCGACGGGACTGAAACAATGGAAGAGAATGCCTGGTATTCCTGGGATTTCGATTCCGGATGCCTGCAGGTGAAAGATTCAGAAGGGAAGGAATTAGAGAATACGGAGGACGGGGAGACGGCCATTGGCAGGGCTCCGTTCACCGTGACGAAGCTGACGAATGACGGCACGAATGCCTGGCTCCAGGCAAAACTTCCGGATGAAGAAGGCGGGTATTACGACGCGGACGGAGGCGGTGCGGATCTGTATTTTGGAGGCCGGAATTGTGACGTCTGGTTCAAGGATCTGCGTTATGGTGAATTGTCTACTTGGATGTACTCGGATGCCGACACAAGGCTGGAGCTGGATGTGTCGAACCTGGAAGGCATGGACTATGCGATAAACTGGCAGGTGGGAGACTGGGAGGAAGTGGAGCCTGACAACTGGCAGATCACAAATCCTCTGGACCCTGCGGAAGGATACTATGAAGCGGACAATACCGGCATCACGCTGCATGGCGGAAGACTGGCGGAAGTTTACCAGCCGGGTACAGAGAATAATCAGTTCCATGTACAGGCGCAGGTAATACCGACTGGTACATATGAGCCGGTATTTGACACTATGGCGAATGTTGAAATGTCGGAGTTCCGCGCAGAATATAATTATCAGTATGATCCGTATAACAGTACCGCTCTTTCCGGCGATAACTTTTATCTTGGAATCTGGGTTGATTATGAGTTGGAGAACGAAATATATCCGTACGGATGGAACGACAGTATTCCCATTACGGATGTAAGAATTGAGGAGCAGTCTTTTGAGGACGAAAACGGTAGCCCGCTGGAATTTACATCCACGGCACAGCCGGATGAAAACGGCAACTGGTATCTGACGACGCCGGAGAACGGATTCGGAACCATAACGTTCAGAATCGGGCATGCAAAGGTCGATCCGGTATCCTTTGATCCGGAGACGTTTAACCCGGAAACCGCGGAGATGATGTATTCCGAACTGATGACTGTGTATGTCGGCGGTGAGTTCTACCGGCTTGATTTTGCTTATCCGAATCTCTGGAATGACTACATGCCGGTAAACGACGAAATGACAATACAGACTTCCCTTTACCACAGAAGCCTTGGCGCTGAAGATGAAGATATATCGGATTATACGCTGACGGTCACGACAGAGGATACCGGAACACTGACAGTCACGCCGGAGGGAACTGCGATAAAGATCAGCTCTGGTGAGGAAGAAGACTGGCGTGAAATAGAGGTGACGGCCACCCTTCCGGGAGAGAGTGAACTGGTCGCTGCAAATACTTTTACCGTGTGTGTACGGTCAGAAGGCTATTATGCTGTGCGGCTGGAAAACATGGACGAGATCGAGAATCTGGCTCCGGGAGGCAGTGTAGAAGTCAATCCGCAGCTCTGGCATGTATCCGGCGACGGGACTGAAACAATGGAAGAGAATGTCCGGTATTTCTGGGATTTCGATTCCGGATGCCTGCAGGTGAAAGATTCAGAAGGGAAGGAATTAGAGAATACGGAGGACGAGGAAACGGCCATCGGCAGGGCTCCGTTCACCGTGACGAAGCTGACGAATGACGACACGAATGCCTGGCTCCAGGCGAAACTTCCGGATGAAGAAGGCGGGTATTATGACGCGGACGGAGGCAATGCGGATCTGTATTTTGGAAGCCGGAATTGTGACATCTGGTTCATGAATCTGCGTTGGGACGAATGGTCTACCTGGATGTACTCGGATGCCGACACAAGGCTGGAGCTGGATGTATCGAACCTGGAAGGCATGGACTACACGATAAACTGGCAGGTAGGAGACTGGGAGGAAGTGGAGCCTGACAACTGGCAGATTACAAATCCTCTGGATCCTGCGGAAGGATACTATGAAGCGGACAACACCGGCATCACGCTGCATGGCGGAAAGCTGGCGGAAGTTTACCAGCCGGGTACAGAGAATAATCAGTTCCATGTACAGGCGCAGGTAATACCGAATGGCGCAGATGAGCCGGTATTTGACGTCGGGGCGGATGTTGACATGCGGGAATCGTGGATGTATTTTGAAGGTCCGCTTTACTGGCCGTCGGGCCGCGATATGCTACTGCAGGCCGAGAATTCTTTCGATACCGTAGTCGGGGGTGGTTACGAACTGGAAAATGAACAATTTCCATACAGAAACTGGTACGATGTGGAAGTGACCAATGTGGAAGTGACCGAATCCTGGAGATACGGAGAAAATGGCGAAGATATTCCGGCAGATGAAAGCACGCCGATCGTGACAGTGGAAAAATCCGAGGACGGACAGCGCTGGATAATCCATTCCTATGATACGTACGGCTATGCGATACTGAAGCTTGATTACACGCTGACGCCGGATCCGGAGAGTCATCCTGATTATGTTATCAGTGGCTCAGACGAAGAATTCAGAGTCAATGTAAATGGAGATATTTATTCTCTGAACTACACGGATCCGAAAAATGTCTCCCAGATGTTTTCCGGTGAGACAAAGATCATAGAGACGACGCTGAGGCACGACTGGCAGGAATGGATAGAGGATGATCCGGAAACTGGTGACGGACACTTTGAATTCCGCAGCGAAAATGTTGAGGATTACACTTTAAGAGTGACTGACGATGAGAATGAACCGATGTATGATCCTGAAACGGTAACCGTAACACCGGATGGCAGATCCCTGATCATAAAGGCGAATCCGGATCCCGAATATGCAGGCAGAGGCTGCAACATTCATGTTGAGGCATATGTCCCGGATGAGGAAGCAGGAGAGTGGAACGTCGCCTTCAATGATATCTATACAGAAACAACTGACTGGTACTGGACCCTGATGCCAGGCACTCTGGAGAATTTTGAAGAGTTGGATCTGAGCAATATCCGGCTGATAGAATATTCGAAGGATAATCCAGACGGCGCTGAAGTGGAGGATGCTGTTGTCAGAGTAGAATGGTACGATGAAAATCTCTGGAGCGTGAAGAAGGGCAGCGATGATCTTCTTCCTACGCTGATCCGCCGCGGTGCAGATGACGGAACGAACATAACAGTCATCGCGGAAAGTAAGGACGGTGAAGAGTGGTACCGTCGTGACTATTGGTTTAACACCGTATGTGAGCTGCGTGATTCCTGGGAGGAAATTGAGGTAATCAAAGAACCTACCTGCACGGAAGACGGCTTAAAAATATATGAATGTACGGAATGCTTCCTGAGGAGAGCAGAGGTTATTCCCGCACTTGGGCATACGGAAGTAACAGAGAGGACAGAACCCACCTGTACCGAAGCCGGCAGGGAAGAGACGAAATGTACGGTCTGCGGTGAAGTGCTGAGCACGGAGGAGATCCCGCCGACCGGCCACAAAGAAGGAACACCGGAAGTCACGAAAGAGGCGACCTGTACAGAGGCGGGCGAAAAGACGGTCAAATGTACGGTATGCAATGAGGTAATCCGCACGGAGCCGATTCCTGCGACAGGCCATAAGGAAGGAACACCGGAAGTCACGAAGGCGGCGACCTGTACTGAGGCGGGCGAAAAGACGGTCAAATGTACGGTATGCAATGAGGTAGTACGCACGGAGCCGATTCCTGCGGTTGGCCACAAAGAAGGAACCCCGGAGGTCACGAAGGCAGCCACCTGTGCTGCGGCAGGCGAAAAGACGGTCAAATGTACGGTATGCGGTCAGGTAATCCGTACGGAAGAAATTCCTGCGACCGGAGAGCATACCTGGGGCGCGTGGACAAAAGTTTCTGAGGCTGACGTCTTCAAGGCGGCGACGCAGAGCAGAACCTGCAGTGTATGCGGAAAGACAGAGGTTCAGGATTCCGGAAGCAAGCTGGAACCAGTTCTGGAGCTGACGGCGAAAAGCCTGAAGATGGAGACGAAGCAGTCTACGACGAAATTCGGCGTGACCGAAATGGCAAAGGGAGATTCCGTTGCATCCGTGAAATCCAGCAATACCAAACTGCTGAAAGTATCCTCGGTCGATAAGGTGAACGGAACCTTTAAGCTGAAGGCGCAGAAGAAGAGCGGCACGGCCAGACTGACTGTTACGCTGGAAAGCGGTATTTCAAAGACCGTTAAAGTAAAGATTCGGGATGCGAAAGTAGAGACTGCAAAGATTACCGTAGCCTCCAAAAAGATCAGTCTGAAGAAGGGTAAGAGCTATGCGCTGAAACCGGTTGTGACGCCGGTGACCAGCCAGGATAAGATCACCTTCAGCAGTTCCAAAGAGAGCGTGGCGACGGTAAATGCTAAAGGAGTAATTAAGGCAAAGAAGAAAGGAAAAGCAAAAATTACCATCCAGTCCGGTAAGAAGAAAGTGGTCTGCACAGTAACGGTAAAGTAACACGGATACCGGGAAATTCCGGTGTTTGGAAGGAAGACAGCTTTTTCGATCGGAGATTGTTGTGAACGGTTTATGCCCCGCGGCTTGCTGCGGGGCATTTCGCGCCTTATGCGCAGGCCTGCATAGGGGGACTTGACAGGCAATGCAGAGACTGTTATACTGTATAACATAAGTAAAACAGATGCTGTTTATGCGAAGGTGAAAGAAGGGAGACATTGTGCGGATGATCAGTGGTATGCGCGTGCAAATGAAACAGGTCATTTTTGCCGTGTCTGACCGGCAGAGAAGTGAACGGTATTAAGAAGGAAGGGATAAATTGGAGTTTCGCAATGAGCAGCCAATCTATCTGCAGATTACGCAGAAAATTAAGGAACAGATTGTGAATGGAAGCCTGGGACCGGACGAGAAACTGCCCTCTGTGCGGGAGTGCACAGTGCTGTATGAAGTTTCAGCGCTGACGATTCAGAGGGCCATGCAGTATCTGGAGTCGGAAGGTGTGATCAGCTCCCGGAAGGGCGTGGGAAATTTTGTCCGGAAAGAAAGTCTTGAACTGCTGCGCCACCAGATGGTTCGGATGCAGGTGCAGGAATTTGTGCAGACTATGAGAAACTGCGGCTGCGGGCCGGATGAAATTCTTGCGCTGGTCCGGGAGGAGCTTTCCGATCAGAGTGAAAATGAAAAGAGATGAGGAAAAATGATGCAGAACAACAGCGGGATACAGGAAAAGCCGGGATGCGAAGAGCCTTTGATAAGTCTTAAGGGAGTCCGAAAGAGGGTCGGCGACCGCTTTATCCTGAATCGGATTGATCTTGCGGTTCCTTCGGGAAGAATTCTTGGACTGATCGGGGAGAACGGCGTCGGCAAATCGACGCTTCTGCGCCTGATGGCGGGAATCCTCCTGCCGGATGATGGAGAAATAGCAGGGACGCGGCGGATTGCCTATGCGCCGGACAGAGATATCTTTTACAACTGGATGAAGGTGCAGGATGCCCTTGCCTTTTATCAGGGATATTACCGCGGATTCCGGACGAAAAAGGCCAGGGAGCTGCTGGAAACAGCAGGGATTTCCCCGGGCATGCGGATCCGCACGCTCTCAAAAGGACAGAGGGAACGGCTGGCGCTTACCCTCACGCTCAGCATTGAGGCAGAATTGTATCTGCTGGATGAACCATTTGGCGGAGCCGACCCGGCTTTTAAGAGAGAAGCGAGAATCTTCCTGCTGAAAAATCTGCCGGACGGCGCTTCAGCCGTGATTGCGACGCATCTTTTGAAGGATCTGGAGCAGCTGTTTGACGAGGTGATTTTTCTTACCGGAGGTTCAGAGCTTCGCCGGATGGAGACGGAAGAGCTGCGTGAAACGCGGGGAATGTCGGTGGAGCAGTACTATCTGGAGGTGATCAGACGTGAAAAACAGGAAGAAAAGTTATCTGAGTGACTGCGTGGCAGCCTTTGTCTGGGAAGCGAAAAAAGCGCGCAGCAGACTGGCGCCCGCGGAAATCGCGGTTCTGGTTTATCTGATCGTTCTGGCGGCGCTTCCGGAACGTGTCTGCCGGTATATCGGCGGAAATCTGCCGTTTCTGGCAGGGCTGTTCAGCGCTTTTTTGACAGCTGTGATGTTAATTGGCTCCGTGCTTTTTCCCTTTTTGTTTATGATTTTTGACTATGAAGATGAATGGTATGAACTGGAGCGCGTCAGCGATCTGCCGGTGTCTGCCAGGCTGGCGGCAAAGACGGCGCTTTGCCTGCTGTTCTGTCTGGGAATCTATCTGATGGGCTGGTTCGGTACGTTTGAGATGAAAAAGTTTGCGACAGAGTCGGTATCATGGTTTCACCTGAATGTTGATGTGAGGATTCCGGAGTCTCTCGTCATCTGGGGCATACTGCATCCGCTGCTGCTTTTATGGCTGTTTCTATATCGTCTGCGTCTGAAAGGGCGGAAATATTATGTGTCCACCTATGCTTTTGCCTATTTCGGTACCGGACTTATCCAGGAGATTGCCAGGATGGGATTTTTCCATTTTTCTCCGGGGACGGAGATTCCTCTGTGGGTGAGCGGGGGAGTCTTTTATCTGACAGCCGGTGTTTTTTCTGTCCTGTTTTTCCTCGGATGTGTGAAACTGGAAAAGCATGTGGAGTTTTTGTGAGGAGGAGCGGCCTGTCTAAGAATAAGATAATGATATTACTGGAGATAATGTGGTCACGACAGATTAAAATATCCATAAAAAAAGAAGGATCCGACAGCGTGCTGTAAAAAACAGCACGTTTTTTACATTCTTGTGATACGACTGTTTTCCGTTTTATGCAAGCTCAATGATGTCCGAATCTCCGATAAAAGATGGTTTGAGGATGCCATAACTGCGGACGTGTCGGATCCATTGTCGAGACGTAGGACATTTGAAAATTTGGCGGTGATGTTCGTAGCTCTGCCAGCGAAGCGGAGAAGTTGCCGAAAGAAACCCTGATTGCGTTTGAACAGTAGTGAGAACGGTGTGTTTGCTTCTTCCCAGTGTAGATCGAACCGGTAGACAAGACCCAACGGAGGTTCTATGCCCCTATGCTGAAATCTATTCACGAGCTCTTGAATAAATCACATTTTAGTGATATATTATTAGTGGTTTAGGAGGTGTGTCGGTGTGCCTGTGGAGACATTTAATAACACAACTAGAGTGTGTTTGAAAATTTAAAATTGCACAAAACATTTGTTCCCATCCTCTGTTTTGTGGTAAAATAAAGAAAAA